>NZ_VCIW01000018.1 GCF_005765165.1 Paenibacillus antri
GAAGCCTACCTCCAAACAGGAGCGGCAGGAACGCCTTCTGGTCAAAATCAAAGAAATCATCGGTGAACATGAAGACAATTGCAATTACGGCGTCCTTTCCGGAATCGTTCTCCCCGATAAAAATCGAAAACTTTTGAAGAGGCAGGTTTTCAATTTCTTTTAAACAACGAAAATTCCTAATTGAAACAGTCGCAATCCGCATTATTCTCCTCCTACCAAATACATTTCCTTAAATATTCCAGATTTTTCGACAAATTCCTTCAAAAAAAGAACGAAATCGACTGATTTCGTCCAGATGTTTAGTATTGATTTTGCATTAGATTTCCGATAACGTTCCTCGCATTCACGAACTCCCGTAGGGAGTTGTCGCAGCATCAACTTCCTCGAACCTACGTCTGCGACCGAGGGTGTCAGCCCGATGCGTGAATGCGGTGTTATGTGATGCCTCGGGCTTCCCTGAATTACTTACAAATTGTCTTTAAATATACCCTTTGCAGGAAAGGCTCGTTACTAGGCTCCTCAACTTCTTCTTGTTCTTGGATAGGTATACCATTAAGAAAAGGAGATAGTATAAATTCTGTAATAATGCTTTCAAGGTTATCAGTTATCTCGATATCACACCCAAACGGAAGTTTAGTATGATAATCTGAAATAAGGTTTAATCGCAATTGACCTGCAAGATGGTCAACCCAAACATAGAAGAGCATTCCATGATCTAGCGTTGATTGAGTAATCTGATGTTCTCGGTTCTGAATGACCTTATTCAAGAACAAAATAAAATCATTTGTTTCTATCCGAGCCGCAACTTCATTAGTAATTCCTATGCCCCAAGTATTGTTAGCTATTTCAGTCTTTAAATCATCTTTCGTTTTCCCTATAAATAATGTATCAATAATTATTTCATTCAGATTATTAAAATAATCGGCTTTGTTCATATACGCCCCTTTGTGTTTAAATAGTTTTTCCCGAGGATTCACATAACGTTCCTCGCATTCACGAACCTCCGAAGGAGGTTGTCCGCAGCACCGACTTCTCCGAAATCTCTTCTGCGGACCGAGGGCGTAAGCCCGATGCGTGAATGCGGTGTTATATGATGTTGTGGGGCTACCTGAGCTACTTTCAAAAATCACTTGGAATTTCAATATATTCTGACACTCTCGATTTCAAAATCTCAATTAGGTCTTCGTCCATAAAAGTATAATCATCAGGAATATCAAGACAAACTAATTGTTTGTACTGCAGTTCATGGTTAAATTTATCCCTTAATCTTCTAATATGTTTCTTCTCCATAACGAAAATGATATCCGCCCAACCAATATGCCCTTCTGTAACTTTAACCCTGGCTCCCTCTTCAGTACCAGCCGATCGAACATCATAAGCAGTTAAGACACTAAAGATCTTTTCTGCTGTTAAACTTCGCCATTTGTTTCTACTACATACGAAAAGTAATTTGATTGTTTCACCTTCTATTATTTAGTTTTTTTCTGTGTTTCCCCACAATTTCATATAACGTCTCTCGCATTCACGAACCTCCGTAGGAGGTTGTCCGCAGCTCCCACTTCTACGGAATTGCTTCTGCGGACCGAGGGCATAAGCCCGATGCGTGAATGTGGTGTTAGCTGAAGTTGACGTCATCTTCGATTATCCTTCAGAATCAATTCTTATGAGCTTATCGATCCTCATTTGCTTAAAATAACGCTTTAGTACCGGTGTATCAATATGGCTTACACTCGGGGGGAAGTTTTGAAAATGAAATAAAACTCCTGCTAATGTATCTTGTCCCCAACCCTCAAAATACCATCCTATTTTTTTATCATCTGGTATAGATCTGTTCCATACAAAATGTTCCTTAAATTTATAGTTATAAAAAATCCCTGAATTATTTATAGCAACCATATCCGCCTGTTCCTCAAGTGATACATTATTTTCTTTGTAGTACTTAATAATATCTTTGCCGGTACTTAATACGTCAGACTTCGCTCTTAATGAGAAGATAACGAACGGGAGCTGTTTGGAGTGTTCATATAAATGAGGGTGGTTTATTTCGAGAAACCCTGATCCTTTAGCTCTTCTTAATCTTTTAATTGATATTCCTTGGATCAAGCCTCTTGATAACTCAGCATAAGTAGATAGATCTGGCTTAACCTCTACGGCTATATCTACCCCATCGGCCAAGAGCAATCTAAACTTTCCTTTTGTATCAATTGTGTGTGGGTGAACAGGATTACAAATTACACAATCAATAGAGTCTGAACGGTTACCGAAACTATCAAAAATTCCACCCTTGGTTACTCTATATGGAAAAGGATAATACCGCTCTATAAAAGATTGAAAACTATTCTCCCTAAAATCAGCAATTTCCTGAGGTGTCCCTTTACCTTCAATGCTTGCTCTTTCAAAATCTATCTCTAATTGCTTTGAATCTCTTCTTAATATTTCCAAAAGTTCAGGTAGCATAACAATTCTCCTTCTTTAGTCAATTTCAGCTAACATCTCTCGCATTCACGAACCCCGTCAGGGGTTGTCCGCAGCACCGGCTACTTCGAGATTTCTTCTGCGGACCAAGGGCGTCAGCCCGATGCGTGAATGCGGTGTTATACGATGTGGTTGGCTCCTTCGAATAATCCTTCGTATCTGCTTTTAACAGTTATTTTATTATCAATTTTTGTCTTCATTTTTTACCAGGCGGGACTGGCGGTTCTGGCATACTTCTTTGAAAACACTCCGTTCAAACCCGGCTAGTTCAACTTTATTCTTTTTTCATTTTGTTCGTTTTTTCCGTTCAAACCTAGCCAGTCCCGATAATGTATTTAACAACGTAAGTCCATAAAGTTTTTATCCGTTTTTCAACCATGTCGTATAACGTCTCTCGTATTCACGAACCCCCGCAGGGAGTTGTCCGCGGCTCCTGCTTCCTCGTATTTACTCCCGCGGACCAAGGGCCGTCAGGCCCGACGCGTGAAAACGGTGTTAGCTGAAGTATCACACTTCTTCGAAATGCCCCTCAAAAGCTCTTCTTGATAAAAGGCAAGACTGAAAGCTCCTTAATGTTGTTGTTTATTTCAAGGAATATGTCTTCAAAATCATATTCCTCTTCGTCTAATTTAACTATCCAATGGTGACCGGCTGTAACTTTGGATACCCCAGCATTACCTTCAGGATTTACAAAAGCCTCCCATCTAATAAAGGGTAAATTGTTATGAACCATGTTTCCTTGAAAAGTATTTATTAATTCTCGATTTATAAAATCAGTATTATTTAAGTAGCTTTTATCTATCTCGAATTGATACTCAATTTCTAATTCAGTGAATGCCTCATTGGGAAGGTCATCATGAGTACACTCTTCGGTTTCATCATGGTAAAGAGAGCAATTACCCCCGTATATTGATTCAGCTGTCATCATGCTGTCCCAATGAAAACTTACTTCAGCTCTTATTAAATGCGGGGGATTTTCAATTGCCGGAACACAGAGGAATGAGAAACCTCTTTCTAAGCTTGTAGTTTCAATTTTATTTTTAATGTAATATGGTTCCAATCCAGAATCGCGGGCAGATTGTAACAATTGGTTTGTAAAATCTTCATATTTAATCATAGGTACCTCCGAGTGATTTCTTAATCTATCCTTTGTGATATTTCAGCTAACGTTTCTCGCATTCACGAACTCCCGGAGGAAGTTGTCGCAGCATCCGCTTCTTCGAACCCACGTCTGCGACCGAGGGCGTTAGCCCGATGTGTGAATGCGGTGTTATCCGAGTGAACCTTGAGCTACTCACAAATTTCTTTCATTGATCTTCTTGTACAGTACTGGCATCGCATCTCTAATATAATTCACGAGTTCTTCCATCTTTACGGCGAAATCGTCTTCTTCGGGGGAACCAATATTTACAGATAAAGATGTCCCGTTATACATCTCATTGAACAATGGAATTGTTCTGTTGTACTCTTGTTTTATATAATCCCTATGTAATTCACTCATTCCAACAATAATGTCCTGCGTATCAAAACATTCTTCAGTAAATTGTGTCCTCGTAAAACCTTCTAATTTAATACCTTTACTCTCCATAATGTCAAAATGCAGGTTTGAATATTTACTTATCTCACTTGATGCTCTTACCCCAGACGAACAAACATTGATTGACACATCATTGATTCGTTGCAAATAATCCTTTAGGCAAAATTCTGCAATCACACTTCTTGTAAAATTGTCAGTACAAACAAACATAATATTCATCAATTTCTTCCTTTCAGGGTTTATTTCATGCTTCGTTCTTTCGGATAACGTCTCTCGCATTCACGAACCCCGTAAGGGGTTGTCCGCAGCTCCAGCTTCTTTGAGTTCCCTTCTGCGGACCGAGGGCGTAAGCCCGATGCGTGAATGCGGTGTTATCGGAAGTTCTTGCCATCTCTGAGATTTCTATATTCTCTTATTCCACTTTGAACTCCTTGAGATCACTCGAGATATTAATTTGTTCTTGTTTACCTTCATTATTAATCGAAAATTCAACATGCATTTTAACTTTATAATATCCCGGCTCGTGGATAACAAATTCATAATACTCCTTACTTCTCTGCCCTTCACCATTATTTCTGTATTCTTCGTCGGCTTTGAGTTCCACCATATAGCCAATATCATTTCTTATGAAAATTGTAGTATTAGGGAGAATTTGGTCTCCGTCTTCATTATAGATCTCATATGTAAACATTCCTGAGCCATGGGATACCTCTAATGTTCGTTTTGACTTGTTTTTTAGATATCCTATTATTTCAAAGGCCTCGTTGGCCTTAACATTCTTAAGCTCGTCTACTCCAACTTGGAAGATGGAGTCATGTGTTTCTGATTCAATATCACTTGTACAAGCACTCAAAGTTATAAGTAATAATAGCGCACTTATTACAATTTTTATCCTCTTCATTGAACTACTCCCACCCCTATTGCAAGAATTTCCGATAACGTTTCTCGCATTCACGAACTCCCGTAGGGAGTTGTCGCAGCAACCACTTCATCGAACCCACGTCTGCGACCGAGGGTGTAAGCCCGATGCGTGAATGCGGTGTTATCTGAAGTAACCGACTTCTTCGAATTCACTCAATCCCAATTATTATAAATTACATCGCTCACTAACTGAGGCCTCCAATACTTCATAACACCTAGTTCTACAGGATTCAATTCACTAATCAACTCTTTATTCAATTCACGGTTTAAATCTAACTTTGAAAGAACTTTATAATAATCCGCCTCATTCTCTAGAATCTTCGCAAATCTATAATTCATTTTAGATATGTAATCCGATATGTCAGTATAATCAACAAAGTTAGCATTCCCATATACATACGAATTTGCAAACGATATGAATGGATAATACCGATTCATCAATATAAACAAATACTCATTGTCCGACAAAAACTTACCGAGGTAGTAGCTTTCATGAATAGTCTTAATCACATCAAATCCACGAAATCCAAAACTGTTTTGTAAATGAAAACATAACTGTTTGAATTCAATTTCTTCAATTCCTGAACCGACTATATCACCAAAGCCGGTGATTCCTTTGGGTAATCTTTGCATCATTGGGCTACCTTCTTTATATGTGTTTTACGGTTATTTCAGATAACGTTTCTCGCATTCACGAACTCCCGAAGGGAGTTGTCGCAGCAACCACTTCCTCGAACCCACATCTGCGACCGAGGGCGTAAGCCCGATGCGTGAATGCGGTGTTATCTGATGCCGCCCGCTTCGTTGAAAATACCTGCAACTTTCTTTTAGATTACATTCCATCCGACTGCCAATTCACTTAGTTCTTGTTCACCTATTTTTATCATCTTCTCACCCATCACAGTTCCACCAAAACTTTTGTAAAAACCGAGTGTTGGATTATCTTTTAACACCCATAACATCATTGATTTGTATCCACTTGATCTTAATCGTCTAACTGAAAAATCAAACAACATTCTCCCTATTCCTTTATTTTGGTATTCCTTTAAGAGATAAATAGCATATATCTCGCCTTCATGTTCATATTCTGTATTTCGATTTTTCCCTGAATTGGAGAAACCAACAATTCTCCCATTCAAATCTTCAGCAACACATATAAATTCATTTATGTTTAAATTGTTGAATGTCCAGATCCAGTTCTTTTTTCTTTGTTCTATTGAAAGGTTGGATAGATAAGATTCCGATATAATTCCACTATAGGTTTCCCTCCAACTTAATAAATGAACATGTGCAATACCTTCAACATCTTGAAGATTGGCTTCTCTTATTTTCAATCTATCAACTCCCATCTAATGGGTGTAACATTTTGGATCTTTGGGCGGTTTCAGATAACGTTCCTCGCATTCACGAACTCCCGCAGGGAGTTGTCGCAGCAACCACTTCCTCGAACCCACGTCTGCGACCGAGGGCGTAAGCCCGATGCGTGAATGCGGTGTTATGTGAAGTCTCACTCTTCCTGAATAAGCTTACGAAAATCATTAATCAATCCAGTCGCATTTCCTATATTCTTTAACCCCCACGAAGCAATTTTATCTGATTGCTCGAGGTTTCCTATGTAGTAATGAGTCTTTGCTATTAATAATGCCAATCTTAACTTTGGTGGGGAACCTAAATCATACAGTCTTCTACTGCCCGATATAATCTCGTCAAGAGTGATATCAGTTATTGAATTTGGAAAAGTCGAAAATTGAGAATAATATCCCATTAATTGTCCATTAACAAGATTCAACATGTCATGGATCGTATTAATTGCATCTTCCTCATTCTCAACATTTTCGTGCCACTTCTCCTGAGTATTCTTGAAAATCTTCTGAACTAGGGAAGGCCTTGCTCGCAACCTCTTCCTAAAGTCACAATCGTAAACTGTTATCTCACTCTGTTTCTTTTCCGTAACAAGAAAATCAAGTGTAGCTCCCATCTCCATAACGCAAGAACCACCATATTTGTTTGCTTGAATTACAAACATATAGATAAAGTGGTTGTCTGTTACCTTAACAAAGTGATGGTTAGAACCTTTGAAACCAAGCTCATTCATTCTTGGTTTAAAATGAATTTTTAAAAGTTCTCTAAACTCCTTAGTGTCCATCCACGGATCCTCGATTCGGATTGCTCTTTGTTTTAGTGAGATTTCACATAACGTCTCTCGCATTCACGAACTCCCGCAGGGAGTTGTCGCAGCAACCACTTCTTCGAATTTACGTCTGCGACCGAGGGCGTCAGCCCGATGCGTGAATGCGGTGTTAGGTGAAGTTCCCCGCATCTCCGACTATACCCTCAGTTTTAATCCTTAATGTTTTGAACAGGTTTACAATTGGTTTTTCATCCTTATCTATTTCCATCTTTTCAAGTCTTCTCTTTCCAAGCCTTTTATCGAACATTGACAATGCCCGAATTATTGGATCATCTGACGAAATAGCTTCATCTATTGATAAGTTGAGATATTGTTCAACAGCATTATAGAATTCATTTTGAGTATACTCACCTTAAGTTCCAATGTCTCTTCTGCCTGTTTATAAGCCTTCCAGTAACCGTCAGTATGATCTTCGTCTCGCCAATTCAAACTATTTGTTTTCTTTCTTAATTCGTAGGCTAATTTATTAAATTTATACGATCGTCTTACAGTGCAAAAATCGTAAATCACCTGTTTATCATAAGTTATCCATGCTCTTCCTTCTTGGTCATGGGCACCTCTATATCGAGTGCTTTGATATCCGATATGTTCTTTTAGCGAATCGCAAAGACGCTCCTCAAGTTGTTTTTTAGTTCTACTCCATGGCAATTGCTTTCACCCATTTCTTCGGGGAATTTCACCTAACGTCTCTCGCATTCACGAGCTCCCGCAGGGAGTTGTCGCAGCGACTACTTCTTCGGACCCACATCTGCGACCGAGGGCGTCAGCCCGATGCGTGAATGCGGTGTTATACGATGTGGTTGGCTTCTTCGAATATTCCTTCATCACTGTTTTTATCACGTTTTTTATTATTCATTTTGACTTCATTTTTTCCCAAGAGGCCTGGGCGGTTCTGACATGCATCCTTGAAAATACTCCGTTCAAACCCAGCCAGTCCATCATATTCTTTCATCATCTTGTTTGTTTTTGTTTTTTCAAGGACTGTCGGTTCTGGCATTCTTCTTCGAAAACGCTCCGTCCAAACCCAGACAGTCCAACTTATTCTTTCATCATCTTGTTCGTTTTTGCTTTTGCAGGACTGGCGGTTCTGGCATGCATCCTCGAAAAAAATCCGTTCGAACCCAACCAGTCCATCATATTCTTTCATCATTTTGTTCGATTTTGTTTTTCCAAGGACTGGCGGTTCTGGTATACTTCTTCGAAACGCTCCGTTCAAACCCAGCCAGTCCCGATCATATAATTATCTATGTCAGTTCAAAATGTGCTTTTATCTGTTTTTCAACCATATCGTATAACGTTCTTGCATTCACGAACTCCCGTAGGGAGTTGTCCGCTGAATCTGCTTCCTCGAATTACCTCCCGCGGACCGAGGGCCGGTAGGCCCGAAGCGTGAATGCGGTGTTAGGCGAAGGATCTTTGAGTTACCTACATTCATTGTTCTTCTATCTTTTCAATTATTCTTGGTATTGAAGAATTAATATAATCTACAAGTTCTTCCATCCGTTCTTGAAATTCTTCATGATCCGGTGCTCCAACTTGTACTGATACTTGAGATCCGTCAACCAATTCATTAAATAATACTATCTCTCTCCCAAATTTTTCTTTAATATAATCGACATGCAAATTGCTCATACCAATGATAATATCAGATGTCTTAAAACTATCTTCATCGAACATCGTCCTCTTAAATCCAGATGTATCAATTCCCATTCCTTTCATGATTATAAAATGTATATCTGAATATATGCTTATATCACTATCGGCACGTATTCCTGCAGACGCAACATTAATGGTATTTAAACTCTTTCTTTTAAGATAATCCCTCATACAGAATTCAGCGATCACACTTCTTGTGAAGTTGTCAGTGCAAACAAAAAGTATATTCATGTTTATTTGTTCCCTTCAATGGAATTACAAGGGTTAATTATATAGTCATCGATCTTTCGCCTAACGTTTCTCGCATTCACGAACTCCAGTAGGGAGTTGTCGCAGCAACTACTTCTTCGGACCCACATCTGCGACCGAGGGCGTCAGCCCGATGCGTGAATGCGGTGTTATACGATGTGGTTGGCTTCTTCGAATATTCCTTCATCTCTGCTTTTATCACGTTTTTTATTATTCATTTTGACTTCATTTTTTCCCAAGAGGACTGGCGGTTCTGACATGCATCCTTGAAAATACTCCGTTCAAAACCAGCCAGTCCATCATATTCTTTCATCATCTTGTTTGTTTTTGTTTTTTCAAGGACTGTCGGTTCTGGCATTCTTCTTCGAAAACGCTCCGTCCAAACCCAGCCAGTCCATCAAATTCTTTCATCATTTTGTTCGATTTTGTTTTTCCAAGGACTGGCGGTTCTGGTATACTTCTTCGAAAATGCTCCGTTCAAACCCAGCCAGTCCAACTTATTCTTTCATCATCTTGTTGTTTTTGGTTTTCCAGGACTGGCGGTTCTGGCATACTTCTTCGAATACTCTCCGTTCAAACCCAGCCAGTCCCAGGATGTATTTATCAACGTCAGTACATATTGTCTTTTTCCGTTTTCCAACCATATCGTATAACGTCTTTTCTGCGAACTTCGGATACTCCTCAACTCCAGCGGATACGCGAAGTTCTGAGATCCTCCCGACCCAGAAGATAGAGGAAGTTCGTGTATCCGCCTCAGACTCATCAGGACTCGGGCGACGGCAACAAGCGGTCCAGCGGGCTCTGGATGTGACGGATGTCCCGTACGCTGACATGCGTGTAGCGTTCCGTGGTCTTTAGGTTCCGATGACCGAGCAACTCCTGAATATAACGGATGTCCGTCCCCGCTTCTAACAGGTGTGTCGCGAAGGAATGTCGGAGCGTGTGGATCGTAGCTTCCTTCTTCAGACCGGATTTCCGAAGCGCTTGTTCGAACACCTTCTGCGCGGCGCGTTCGGTGAGCGGCTTTCGGGCGTCCTGCCCTGGAAACAGCCAGAACTGCGGGCGTTCCATAGCGACATACCGATTCACTTCATACAGCGCGGCGCCGGAGAGGATCGTGTACCGATCTTTTCGCCCTTTGCCTTGCCGAACCTTCACGGTTCGGCGTTCAACGTCGAGATCGTGAGGTTTCAGCCGCACGACTTCGCCGACCCGCAGGCCGGAAGCATAAGTGAGGTAGAGCAATGCTCGGTGCTTTACATTCGTAACGCAGTCAAGCAATCGAAGTACTTCTTGTAGACTTAACACGTTAGGGAGCTTCTGTTCTCGCTTAGGTCGGGCATACGCAACAGAAACCGGAGGCGCCTCGCACACATGACGAAGGTAGAACGTAATCGCACTGATCGCTTGATTAATGTAAGAATGAGAAAACGACCGTTCCTGCAAATACACGTTGTACCTCATCATTAGTTGTTCATCCCAATCCTCGTTCCCTTCTTGATAGGTTGCGAAAAACCGGGCAACATGACCGATGTACGCTTTCACGGTTCGGTCGCTGTAGCCCCTAGCTTTCAATTGGTTCCGCAGCTTAGCCTTGGTGCGAACATCCCAAGCGGGGGACGAACTCGGATCATCCAATCGCTGCAGCACGTTCCCGAACAAGCTCCCCCTTCGCTCCCACTCCGCGCTCAAAGCGGGTTGAATCGTAAGGGAAGTGCCGCGAAGCACATCTAACAGCGCCAAAACAGATCTCTCCGTATGCGGGACTTTCCACACCCGTTGTTCCCGCGACCAATGAGCGCCGGGCAACCCATGCATTGCCTTCACGATTTCCGGATGGTAAGGAATGCGAGCTCCGATGTGGGTTTCGTCCAGAAGGCCTAGTACGATCTTCACGCGTTTTCCAACCTTTCACCAAGGATTATATCAGTACTACCTGATTATGGAAACCATCCATTTCCCGTACCCTACCCCGCCAACCACCATCGCCAAAACATCAAATTCCAATTCCTCTTCAAGTAGTGAATCAACTCCCCCGCATCCTCCGTCCGATGAAGCAAAAACCAGTCCTTATCGTATTCGTACCTCCGATGCACAAACAAATCTCCATAACCATAGGCGAGCACCAAGTACGTCGGCCGGCGGTACACCTCCCACGCTTCCTCCTCGACGGCACGCCCCGGACGAATCGTCGCTTCTTCATCCACAGCCTCCAACACCGACAGCATAACGACCTCCGCCTGATCGGAGAACACGACGATTTGCACCTGCGGAAAGATCATGTCATACAGCAAGATAAACATCGCCGAGAAGAACGACACGATCAGGAAAGCCCACTGCTTCCAAGTCACGACCACCAATCCTACCCCCATCCGGAAAATGACCCCGAAAACAAAAAAAGGAGACTGCCGCCCTAAAGGCGTGCAGTCTCCGATGCTTTCGGAAGACATCTGTGAAATTATCCTTAGATTACCATGAACCCGCCGCGAAGTCGACGGAAAACAACATAGCCCATTAGAATGGCCGCACCCTTCCCGGTGCAAAATAACGGTGGCTTGGTAAAACGCCAGCCACACAACTCGAAAGGGGCAAATCGCTGCCATGGCAAAGCAAAACAGAAAGAACAACCAGAACAATCAGAACAACCAAGATCTCGGCGACATGGTGCAAAACGCGGCGCAAAAAGTGAAGAACGTCTTTACGGGCGACAACAACAACGGGCAAAACCGTCGCTAATTTCGGAACAAGCAAGGAAGGAGCGACCCGGCCAACACCGGTGTCGCTCCCTCCATACATATTGTCTAGAATAAGGACAGCTGATTCGACTCCGGCAAGCCGCGGAAGCAGCCCATGCCGGTGAGCAGCTCGATGATCGTCTTGGACGCCTTCGAGCGCTGCTGGAAGTCCTCGATCGAGAGATAAGGACCGTCCTCGCGAGAAGCGGCGATGTTGCGGGCGGCGTTCTCGCCGATACCCGCTACCGCCGAGAACGGCGGAATGAGCGAGTCGCCGTCGACGAGGAATTTGCGCGCATCCGACTTGTACAAGTCCAGAGGCTTGAACGTAAATCCGCGCGCCGTCATCTCCAAAGCCATCTCGAGCGGAGAAATCATATTTTTCTCTTTGGTCGTGGCGTTGAAGCCCTTTTCCTCGATCTCCGTGATCTTGGCGTAGATGGCGTCGTAGCCTTGCGCGAGCAAGTCCAAGTCGAAGTCTTCCGCGCGTACGGTGAAGTAGGTCGCATAATAATGGATCGGATAATACACCTTGAAATACGCCGTCCGCACCGCGGAAATAACGTAAGCGGCCGCGTGCGCCTTCGGGAACATGTATTCGATGCGGAGGCAGGAGTCGATGTACCATTTCGGAACGCCGCAGCGTTTCATCTCTTCGATCCACTCGTCGGTAAGACCTTTACCTTTACGCACGCTCTCCGTAATCTTGAACGCCAGCGACGCATCCATGCCCGCCTTGTAAATCAAGTACAACATGATGTCGTCGCGGCAACCGATAACGGTTTTGATGTTACATGTGCCGTTCTTGATCAGCTCTTGCGCGTTGCCGAGCCAGACCCCGGTGCCGTGGGACAAGCCGGAAATCTGGAGCAAGTCCGCGAACGTCTTCGGCTGCGTCTCTTCTAGCATCTGCCGGACGAACCGCGTCCCCATCTCGGGCACGCCGTACGTGGCGACGGGCGACCGAATTTGCTGCGGCGTCACGCCGAGCGCCTCGGTCGACGAGAAGATGCTCATCACCTTCGGATCGTTCATCGGAATCGTCGTCGGATCGACGCCGGTGATGTCCTGGAGCATCCGCATCATCGTCGGATCGTCGTGCCCCAGAATATCGAGCTTCAGCAGGTTCGCGTCGAAGGCGTGGTAATCGAAGTGCGTCGTCTTCCAGTCGGCCGACGTGTCGTCCGCCGGGAATTGCACCGGCGTAATGTCCTCGACTTCGACGTAATCCGGTACGACGACGATGCCGCCGGGATGCTGACCGGTCGAGCGCTTGACGCCGGTGCAGCCGAGCGCGAGCCGGCTCTCTTCCGCGCCGCGCCAGCGGACGACCTTTTCCTCTTCGTATTTCTTTACGAAGCCGTACGCCGTCTTCTCGGCGACGGTGCCGATCGTGCCGGCGCGGAAGACGCTCTTTTCGCCGAACAGCACCTTCGTATAGTTGTGTGCGTGCGGCTGGTATTCGCCCGAGAAGTTCAAGTCGATATCGGGGACTTTATCCCCCTTGAACCCAAGGAACGTCTCGAACGGGATGTCTTGGCCATCGCCTTTCATCGGTTCGCCGCAGTT
Organism: Paenibacillus antri; assembly: GCF_005765165.1. Taxonomy (NCBI): domain Bacteria; kingdom Bacillati; phylum Bacillota; class Bacilli; order Caryophanales; family Paenibacillaceae; genus Paenibacillus; species Paenibacillus antri. Next base: position 13,334 of record NZ_VCIW01000018.1, read on the forward strand.
CGGGCAGTTCTTGTTCGGCAGGTCGAAGCCGCTCGGGATGCTGCCGTCGGTGAACCACTCGGAATGCGTACACTTCCGGCATAAGTAATGCGGCGGCAGCGGATTGACCTCCGAGATGCCAAGCATCATAGCGACGACCGAAGAGCCGACGGAACCCCGGGAGCCGACCAGATAGCCGTCTTCGTTCGACTTCTTTACGAGCCGCTGGGAGATCAGGTACAACGCGGAGAATCCGGCTTTCGTAATCGGCACGAGCTCCCGCTCGAGCCGCGTGACAATTACCTCCGGAATCGGATCGCCGTACATTTCGCGAGCGGTCCGATAACACGTCTCGCGCATCTCCTCGTCCGCGCCTTCGATGATAGGGAAGAACGGCGTCGACGGGAACAGCTCGATGTCTTCGAACCGATCCGCTAGCGCCGAAGGATTGGCGACGACGACTTCGAACGCCGTCTCCTGACCGAGGAACGCGAATTCCTGCAGCATCTCTTTCGTCGTGCGGAAGTGCGCTTCCGGCTTGCGCTGATCCTTCAACGGGCTGAAGCCGGTGATGCCGTGAATCGTAATGTCGCGGAACAGCTTCTGCCGCGGATGCGCGTAGTGGACGTTGCCCGTCGCGATGACCGGCTTCCCTTGCTTCTTGCCGATCGCCAGCACCGTCTGGATCGCCGCTTGCAGCTGCGCGACGCTGGCGACGAGCCCCTTGTCCACCAGATGCTCGTAGAACGTAATCGGCTGAATCTCGAGCACGTCGTAAAACTCGGCGACGCTCTCGGCTTCCTCCAACGATTTATTGAGCACCGCTTCGAAAAATTCGCCTTTCTCGCAGCCCGAGACGACGAGCAGCCCCTCCCTCAGTTCGATGAGCTTCGACTTCGGAATACAGGCGACGCGGTTGAAATATTCGGTATGAGATAAGGATATTAATTTATATAAGTTCTTCTTGCCGACCGCGTTAAGCGCGTAGATGCAGCAGTGGAACGGTCTAGTGTTCGACAAGTCGACGCCGACGTAGTCGTTCAGCTGCGACAGCACCTTCATGTTGCGGGCGTCCGTCTCTTTGAGCAGGTGCATGAGCACCTCACCGAGAGCCTTCGAGTCGTCGATCGCGCGGTGATGACTCTCGAGCGTCACCTTGAATTTATCGGTAAGCGTGTTAAGACGGTGGTTTTTCATCTGCGGGTATAACAACCGCGCCAGCTCGAGCGTGTCGAGCACCGGGTTCGGCATCTCGGGCAAGCCGTGACGCTTGCATGCCGCTTGTAGGAAGCCGGTATCGAAGCGCGCGTTATGCGCGACAAGCACGGCGTCGCCTACCCACTCAACGAACTGCGGGATGACTTCCGATTCTTCCGGAGCGCCCGCCACCATCTCGTCCGTAATGTTGGTCAGCTGCGTGATGTTGTACGGAATCTTCTCGTGCGGATCGATGAACTTCGCGAACTCGTCGACGACCTTGCCGTCGATCATCTTGACGCCGGCGATCTCGATGATTTTGTTGTTCGTGACCGAGAGGCCCGTCGTTTCGACGTCGTATACGACGTACGTCGCGCCGGCGAGCGGGCGATCGTCCGCCTGTAGCACGACCGGCACGGAATCGTTCACGACGTTCGCCTCGAGGCCGTAGATCATCTTGATGCCGTTCTTCTTCGCCGCTTTCGCCGCCTCCGGGTACGCCTGCACCGCGGAATGGTCGGTGATGGCGATCGCCTTGTGGCCCCACTTCGCCGCGAGCTTCACGTATTCGCCGATGTCGCTGACCGCGTCCATCGTGCTCATCGTCGTGTGCAGATGGAATTCCACGCGCTTCTCGGCCGCGTCGTCCTTCCGCTCCGGCGGCGCAGCGACTTCGTTCAAGTCGTTCACCATCATGACGAGCTCGGGCGTCATCATGAACCGGTCGTACTCCACCTTGCCGCGCAGCCGCACCCACTTGCCGACCGAAAGCAGCTTCAGCGTCTTCAGATCGTCCTTCGTCTTCGCGAACACCTTGCACTGCAAAGAATCCGTGAAGTCGGTGATCGAAAATTGGAAGAGCGTGCTGCCGTTCCGCAGCTCCTTCGCTTCCAGCTGGAACACGGTCCCTTGGATAACGACCTTCTTCTCTTCTTCTTGGACGTTCTGAATCGGTACGGGCTGATCCTTGATGTCGTACCCGTACGTCAGCACCTCCGGCGCGTCGCCCGCGACCTCCGGCTCCTCTTCGTACGTCGCTTCGGCGAGCAGCTCCTGCTTGAACAGACGCTCTTCCTCCAGCAGCTTCGCTTGGAATCGTTCATATTCCTCCGCGCGCGACTCCCCCACGAGAAACTTGACGCGAAGCTCGCGCGCGAAGTTACGGGCGAAGTACGTCTTGAGCATCTCTTCGATGCCCTTCTTCTTCGCGAGCTCGAGCGCCGTCGCGTCGAGCAGCGTCACGGAGACGAGATCGCCCGTAGTCTCCACTTTCGCCTTCGCGAGCCAGCCGTTGACCGAAGCGACCTCGCGCTGCGCCCAATCGACGAACAACGGCCAATACGCTTCCATCACTTCGGCGGTCGTCACCGCTTCGTCGTAGGCGAGCACGAAGCGGATCGCCGCGATATGCGCGAAGCGATCGATGATCGCCTTGCAGAAGGCGCGGTACACGTCCCTCGGCACCAGGGTGGTTTTGTTTAAGACGAACGTCCACTCCCGATTCGATCTAGACGTCTCGACTCGTTCGATATACCCGTCTCGAAAGAAAGAATCGATGACGTCGGTCGGAATATTCGCTTGCTGCATGAGCAGCTCGAACCGACTACGTTTTTCAGCTACAACGCTCAAAAGGGTGTCCTCCCACAACGATTCTTGTATTACCGGCCCTCTTGACTCTGCAACTTGTCTCGAATAAAAAAGAGAAACCGGGCGCGGAACGCTTGCTAGAACCCGAATCGCGATTCGTCGATAGCGTCCACGCCACGGCTGATGTTGTTACCTAGTAAGCTCTTGCGAAAGCGACCGTATGCTTCGCGCCTTCGCCGCACACGAGGCAAGTCGACTTCGTCTCGCCCGGCTCGAACGGAATGTTACGGCTCGTCGCCCCGGTCTCTTCTTTCACCTTCGACTCGCATTCCCGCGAGCCGCACCAGCCGGCGAGCACGAAGCCGCGCAGCTTGTCGTCGTTCGCCTTGAGCTCCTCCAAGGAATCGACGCTCCGCAGGTTATCGTTCATGAATTGCAGCGCGCGATCGTACAACTCTTTATGTACGTCCGCAAGCATCTTCTCCACTTCCGCGACGAGGTTATCCAGCGCGACGACGCGCTTCTCGCCGGAGACGCGGGAGGCGAGTACGGCTTGTCCGTTCTCGAGGTCGCGCGGTCCGAGCTCGATCCGAACCGGGATGCCGCGCATCTCGTATTCGTTGAACTTCCAACCCGGGCTCAGATCGGAGCGGTCGTCCATCCGGACGCGCACGCCGGCCGCCTTCAGATCCGCGAGTACCTCAGCCGCCTTGGCGAGCACCGACTCGCGTTTCGCCGGCGGGCCGATCGGAATGAGCACCGCCTGCATCGGCGCGACCTTCGGCGGCAGGACGAGACCTTTGTCGTCGCCGTGCACCATGATCAGCGCGCCGATGAGCCGCGTCGAGACGCCCCACGACGTCGTATGCGCGAACTGCTGCGTGTTCTCGCGATCGAGGTACTTAATATCGAACGCGGTCGCGAAGTTCGTGCCGAGATAATGCGACGTGCCGGCTTGCACCGCGCGCCCGTCGCGCATCATCGCTTCGATCGAATACGTGTCGACGGCGCCGGCGAACTTCTCCGACTCCGTCTTTTGGCCGGCGATGACCGGAATCGCCAGAACGTTTTCCGCGAATTCCTTGTAAATCTCCAGCATCTGCATCGTCTCGCGGCGCGCGTCCGCTTCGTCCTCGTGCGCCGTATGGCCTTCCTGCCACAAGAACTCGCTCGTGCGCAGGAACGGCATCGTCCGCTTCTCCCAACGAACGACGTTCGCCCATTGGTTGATGAGCACCGGCAGGTCGCGGTACGACTGGATCCACTTCGCGTACATGTGACCGATCATCGTCTCCGACGTCGGACGGATCGCCAGGCGCTCCTCCAGCTTCTCGCCGCCCGCCTCGGTCACCCAAGGCAGCTCGGGGTTAAAGCCTTCGACGTGCTCCTTCTCCTTCTCGAAGAAGCTCTCCGGAATGAACAACGGGAAATACGCGTTCCGGTGGCCCGTCGCCTTGAACCGGTCGTCGAGCTGCCGTTGAATGAGCTCCCACAGCTCGTAGCCGTCCGGCTTGAAGACGATGCAGCCGCGCACCGGCGCGTAATCCATCAGATCCGCCTTGCGGATCGCATCGAGATACCAACGGGAGAAATCCTCGCTCTGCGGCGTGATCTCCCGGTTTCCTGCTTGTTGGCTTTCCTTACCCGACTCTTTCGTCATGAGAACCCATTACCCCCGAAACAAGCGCAGTATGTCGTTATACGTGACCGCCACCATCACCAGCATGAGCATCGCGAAGCCGATGAAGTGGACGAGACTTTCCCGATTCGGATCGACCGGCCGGCCGCGAATCGCCTCTAACCCTAGGAAGATCAAGCGGCTGCCGTCGAGCGCCGGTACGGGCAGCAGGTTGAAGATGGCCAGATACAAGCTCAGCATCGCGGCCCACCACGTGTAATACAGAATGCCGGCGTTCGCGAGCTGCAGCGTCATCTCCGCCATCCGGATCGGACCGCCGAGGTCGTCGAGCGTAAACTGCCCGAGCACCAACATCTTGAACCCTTCGAAAATGGTAACCGTCGCCGTCCACATCGTCGTCACGCCGTTCGTTATCCCTTCCTGGAACGAAGCCGGGCGCGTGAGCGGCATCATCTCGACGCCGACGCGAATTTGCGCGTTGCCGGCCTCGTCGATCGCCTCGATCGGCGTCATCTGCACGGCGACCGGCCGGCCGTCGCGCAGCACGACCCACTCCATCGGCTCGCCGGCGGAAGCCGTGACGAGCTCGCGGATCTTCGTCGTATCCGGTCCGATCGTCACGCCGTTGATCGACTGAATGACGTCGCCGGCCTGAATGCCCGCCGCGTCCGCCGGCTCCCCGGCGTTCACCTTGTTGACGGAGACGTTCACGGCGATGCCGTTAATGAAAGCGAACGCGATGAACAGGCCCGCCGCCAAGATGACGTTCATCATCGGCCCCGCGAAGATGGCCATCGCGCGCTTGCCCACCGGCTTACCGGCGAACTGCCGATCCCAAGGCGCGATCTGCGTCTCTTGGCCGCGAGAGACGGTCATCGCCTCCGGATGAATCCGGTACGACTCGTCCTCTCCGTCCACGTCGAGCGTAAGCGCGAGCTTGCGCTCCAGATCGATCGACCGCACTTCGCCGCGGACGGCGTTCATCCGCTCGTCGATGCGATCGAGGTAAATCTTCGTCACGACGTCGTCCGGCGTCGTCTCCACCGCGATCGTCTGGCCCGGCTGAATCTGCACCGTCTCCGGATCTTCGCCGGCCATGCGGACGTATCCGCCGAACGGCAGCAGCCGCAGCGTATATTTCGTCTCTCCGCGGCGGAACGCGAACACCTTCGGACCGAAGCCGATGGCGAATTCCCGAACGAGAATGCCCGCCCGCTTCGCGAAATAATAGTGACCCCACTCGTGAATCGTGACCAAGACGAAAAACAACAGCACCGTGAGTACGATACCTTGCGGCGTCAGCTGAGGCGTCATCAAGTAAGCCGTTCCCCCTTACGCTCCCGAACGAAGTCCATATGTCCGGGGCAGTATGTCCTTATAGCTTACCATTATTCCCGAACGAGCTTCAAGAGAACGGAAATCGGGGAAAATTAGCAACTTTTCGCAACGTCCCGCGCCCAAGCGTCCGCTTCTCGGATCGCGCCGAGGTCGGTCGCGGCGACGACGTCGTGCTTCGCCAGCGTCGACTCGACGATCGACTCGATTCTCTGGAACGGGATGTCCTCCGCGAGAAAGCGCGCCACCGCGATTTCGTTAGCGGCGTTAAACACCGCCGTCGCCGTCCCGCCCGCTCTCCCAGCTTCGTAGGCGAGCCTGATCATCGGATACCGCTCGAAGTCCATCGGTCGGAACGTCAGCTTGCCGAGCGCCGCCAGGTCGAGCGAGCTCGCCGGCGATAACGGACGATCCGGGAACGTAAGCGCATATTGAATCGGCACTCGCATATCGGGTTGGCCCAGCTGAGCGATAATGCTCTTATCATAAAATTCTACATAAGAATGAATAATCGATTCCGGGTGGACGAGCACGCGAATGCGATCGTAGTCGACGTCGAACAGCCAGCGGGCTTCGATGACTTCGAGCCCCTTGTTCGCCATCGTCGCCGAATCGATCGTCACCTTCGCGCCCATCGACCAATTAGGGTGCTTCAACGCGTCGGCCACCGTCACGTCCGCCAGCTCGTCCCGGCCGCGATCGCGGAAGCTTCCGCCCGAAGCGGTCAGCGTCAACGCGAGCACGTCGTCGATGCGCGAGCCGTTCAGCGACTGGAATATGGCCGAGTGCTCGCTGTCGACCGGAATGAGCGGCACGCCGCGGCGTCTCGCTCTCGCCGTCACGACGGCGCCGGCCGCCACGAGCGTCTCCTTGTTCGCGAGCGCGATCGCCTTGCCCGCGTCGATCGCCGCCAGCGTCGGCTCGCAGCCCGCGCTGCCGACCATCGCGGAGACGACGACGTCCGCGTCGTTGCCGGCCGCGACCTCGCGGACGCCCTCGTCGCCGTACAGCACGCGGATGCCTTCCGGGATCATGCCGGTCAGCTTGTCGGCGAGCTCCTTCGTCGCCACCGAGACGAGACGCGGCCGGAATCGGTTCGCTTGTTCGGCGAGGAGATCCACGTTCGTCCCCGCCGCCAGCGCTTCGACGCGGAAGCGTTCGGGGTGGAACGCCGCGATGTCGAGCGTCTGCGTGCCGATCGATCCCGTGCTTCCCAATATCGAGATTCTCTTCATCTCTCTCCCCCTCTATTGCGGCAGCAAACCGAGCAGATGCACGAACGGAAAGACGATGATCCACGAATCCGTCCGGTCCAGAATGCCGCCGTGTCCGGGAAGAATCGTTCCCGAATCTTTAATGTTGCGCACGCGTTTATACGCGGACTGGATTAAGTCGCCGAGTTGACCTAACACGGAGACGATCACGCCGATCGCGATCGCTTCCGTCCAGCTAATCAGCTCCGGCCGAATCGCGGCGAAGACGACCGCCGTCGCGACGGATATGACGACGCCGCCTACGGCGCCTTCCACCGTCTTCTTCGGCGAAATCGACGGCCATAGCAGATGCTTGCCGAGCAGCTTGCCGAAGAAGTAAGCGCCGACGTCGGTGAGCCAGATGCAGCCGAACAGCAGCAGCGTCCAGAACAGGCCGTCCGTCATCCACCGCGTGTAAATCATATAATGAAAGCCCACGCCTATGTACACGACTCCGATAAACAGGAGCGCGATTTTATCGATGCTCGTCCGGTTTTGCGAGAAGACGGTGAGCGCGAAAAACAGAAACATCAACAGCCAAACGACCGTCTGCTGCGGAGGGACCGGCCACCCGAACATCACGTTCCAAGGAACGACCAGGTACAGAATGCCGGCGAAGCCGACCAACGATGCCGGTTCCCGCGCCTTCGCGCCGTTCAGTCTTACGAATTCTTGATACGCAATGACCGCAAGGACGATAATTAACAGCGCATACCATTGGCTGCCGGCGGCCAGCATCGTCAAGAAAAAAAGCGCGGCAAGCACTCCGGTGACAATACGTTGACGCATGTGAGCCGTACTCCTCCTCCGCCGCCCGCGTTACAGCTTCCCGTATCGCCGCGCGCGTCCTTGATAAGATCGAATCGCTTCGTAGAAATGCTCTTCCGAAAACTCCGGCCAATAGACGTCCGTGAACCATAATTCGGTATACGCCAACTGCCACAACATGAAGTTGCTGATGCGCACCTCGCCGCTCGTGCGAATGAGCAGGTCCAGCTCCGGCAACCCTTCGGATTGCAAGTAGCCGCCGAACGTCGCTTCCGTCAAGTCGTCCGGATCCCGTTCGCCGGACTTCACCTCTTCGGCGAATCTTCGCATCCCGAGCAGCAGCTCGCGACGGCTTCCGTAATTGAGAGCGAAATTTAAGATGAGTCCCGTATTGTGCTTCGTATCCTCGATCGCCGCGTCGACGGCCCGAAGCGTATGCTCCGGCAGCCCTTCCCGTTCGCCCATCATGCGGATGCGGACGTTGTTCGCCTTCAGCTCGTCGATTTCCAAGGGGAAGAATTCCTGCGGCAGCTTCATGAGGAAGTCCACTTCCTCCTGCGGGCGCTTCCAATTTTCGGTGGAAAACGCATAGAGCGTCAAAGCCTTCACGCCTAAGTCGTTCGCCGCCATCGTGATCGTCTTGACGTTCTTCATCCCGGCGCGATGGCCGGCGATGCGCGGCATGCCGTGACTGCGGGCCCAGCGTCCGTTGCCGTCCATGATGATCGCCACATGCTTCGGGACGTTCTCTCCGAGAATCGGTTCGCCGCCCGGCGGCTTCTTGTTTCGGAACCACCCGAAAAGACGGTCCATGACGCCCCCCCTTCCGTTGCGTAAGTGTAACGGGTATGACGCAACAACCCCCTGCCGATTGCCAGGGGGCCGTAGGGTCGATCAAACTTCCATGATTTCCTTTTCTTTCGCGGCAAGCACCTTGTCGACCTCCGCGACGAAGCGGTCGGTCAGCTTCTGGATGTCGTCCTGGTGGCGCTTGGACTCGTCCTCGGAAATCTGATCCTTCTCCAGCTTCTTGATTTCGTCGTTCGCGTCGCGGCGAATGTTGCGGATCGCGACTTTCGCCTCTTCCCCGAACTTCTTCGTCATCTTCACGAGGTCCGTGCGGCGCTCTTCGGTGAGCGGCGGCATCGTCAGACGGATCGCCGTGCCGTCGTTCGTCGGCGTAATGCCGATGTCCGACTTCATGATCGCTTTCTCGATCGCGCCCATGGAGCTCTTATCCCACGGCTGGATCATCAGCGTGCGGGAATCCGGCGTGTTGATGTTCGCGAGCTGGTTGACCGGCGTCATCGCGCCGTAATATTCGACCTGGATGCGGTCCAGCAAGCCGGGCGTCGCGCGTCCGGCGCGCAGCGTCGACAGATCGCGCTTCAGCGCGCCGATCGCCTTCTCCATCCGTTCTTCCGCGTTCTTCTTTACCGATTGCGGCATCGTTGATTACACTCCCTTCAAGATCGTCGTTCCGATTTTCTCGCCCTGCACGACGCGGCGGATATTGCCTTGTTCGGAGATCGAGAACACTACGAGCGGAATGTCGTTATCCATGCATAAGGAGGATGCCGTCGAGTCCATGACGCCTAAGTTCTGGTTGAGCATCTCCATATAAGTCAGCGTTTCGTATTTGACGGCCGTCGAATCCACGAACGGATCCGCGGAGTAGACGCCGTCGACTTTGTTCTTCGCCATCAAGATGACTTCCGCTTCGATTTCGGCGGCGCGCAGCGCGGCCGTCGTATCGGTCGAGAAGTACGGGTTTCCCGTGCCTGCGGCGAAAATGACGACCCGCCCCTTCTCGAGGTGGCGCATCGCCCGTCGGCGGATGTACGGCTCCGCGACCTGCTGCATGTTGATCGACGACTGGACGCGCGTCGGCACCTCCAGCTTCTCAAGCGCGTCTTGAAGCGCCAAGGAATTCATGACGGTCGCGAGCATGCCCATATAATCCGCCGTCGCCCGGTCGATCCCCTTCGCGCTGCCCGAGATGCCTCGCCAGATGTTGCCTCCGCCTACCACGACGGCGACTTCGACGCCGAGTCGAACGACCTCTTTCACCTGTTCGGCGATCGTCGTAATCATCCCCGCATCGATGCCGTACCCCATCTGACCCGCGAGCGCTTCCCCGCTCAGCTTCAGCACGACACGCTTGTAAACCGGTTTACTCACCTTGCTCCAGCCTCCATTCGCTTCAAAGAAGAACCCATTCTAAAAAGGAAGGAACACGCCGTGTTCCTTCCATCCGTCTTACTTCTTCACTTGCGCCATAACTTCTTCTACGAAGTTATCTTGCTTCTTCTCGAGACCTTCGCCGAGCTCGAAGCGGACGAAACGACGGATCGAGATGTTTTCGCCGATCGTGGCGATTTTTTCGTTCACGAGCGTCTGGATCGTCTTGTCTTGATCCTTGACGAACGTTTGCTCGAGCAAGCAGAACTCTTCGTAATACTTGCTCATGCGGCCTTCGACCATCTTGTCGACGATGTGAGCCGGCTTGCCTTCGTTAAGCGCCTGCGCGCGAAGGATTTCCTTCTCCTTCTCGAGCTCTTCTTGCGGCACTTCTTCGCGAGTGACGTACTTCGGAGCGGCTGCCGCGATCTGCATCGCGACGTCCTTCACGAAGTCGCGGAACGAGTCCGTCTTGGCGACGAAGTCGGTTTCGCAGTTGACTTCGACGAGGACGCCGATCCGGCCGCCCGCGTGGATGTACGATTCGACCAAGCCTTCCGTCGCGATGCGGCCGGCTTTGTTCTTCGCGGCCGCGAGGCCCTTCTCGCGAAGAATTTCGCTCGCTTTCGTAACGTCGCCGTTCGCTTCTTCCAATGCCTTCTTGCAATCCATCATGCCCGCGCCTGTCTTCTCGCGGAGTTCTTTGACCGCTTGCGCTGTAACCGCCATTGTAAATTCCTCCTTAATTGTAAAGACGAAAGTCTATGTATCCGAAAAAAAGGGGAGTGATCGGTTTGATCAACCCCCACCCACCCTTTTCCTAGGTCTTACATTTCATTATGCGCTCGTTTGCTCGCCTTGATGCGCTTCGATGACCGCGTCGGCCATCTTCGCCGTCAACAGCTTCACGGCGCGAATCGCGTCGTCGTTGCCCGGGATGACGTAGTCGATCTCGTCCGGATCGCAGTTCGTGTCGACGATGCCGACGATCGGGATACCGAGCTTGCGAGCTTCCGCTACCGCGATGCGCTCTTTGCGAGGGTCGATGATGAATACGGCGTCAGGCATGCCGCGCATGTTCTTGATGCCGCCGAGGAATTTCTCAAGACGCTCTTGCTCTTTCTTGAGGATGATGACTTCCTTCTTCGGCAATACGTCGAACGTGCCGTCGGATTCCATACGCTCGAGCTCTTTCAAGCGGTTGATCCGCTTCTTGATCGTCTCGAAGTTGGTCAGCGTGCCGCCGAGCCAACGTTGGTTGATGTAGAATTGACCGCAGCGAGCGGCTTCCTCCGCGACGGAGTCTTGCGCTTGCTTCTTCGTGCCTACGAAGAGGATCGTGCCGTTGTTCTCGGCGACCGACTTCACGAAGTTGTATGCTTCTTCAACCTTCTTTACCGTCTTTTGCAAGTCGATAATGTAAATCCCGTTACGTTCCGTGAAGATGTACTTGTCCATTTTCGGGTTCCAGCGGCGAGTTTGGTGACCGAAGTGCACCCCTGCCTCCAGAAGCTGTTTCATGGAAATTACTGCCATCTTTCACGCACCTCCTCAAAATGGTTTTTTTGGCCTCCGCCCTTCGCATCTTTCCGTCGAGCTCCCGCCAGGCGAAAGCACCGCGATGGAAATTGAAAAGGCGTGTGATTTTTCACACCGTCTATAAATATAACATAACACCGGCGGCCTTCGCAACTTTAACTTCTTTCGTTGAAAATTACGGCGTGATCAACGCTTCGATCAGCTCGTCCATCGTCGGCACGCGGTCGAATCGGTAATGCTTGGCCTGGATTTTCCCGGCGAGGCCTCGCTCGTCCATCTCGATCAAAAAGCCGTTATAATCCGAGACGAGCCCGAGCTCGTACAGTAGCTTGGCGACCGTCGTCAGCTCGGTGCCTTCGGCGATCGTGAAGGCATAGATTTTGGCGGCTTCGGCCGGCGGAGCTTCGGCGGGCTGCTCGGCCGGCTCCGCCGTCTTCTCGTCCCCCGCGCCCGCCGCTGCTTCCTCCAGCGCCTTCTCGACCGCCTCCGCGACGCGAGCCTCAACCTCGGACTCGTTGAACCACGCCATGCGCGCGTCCTTCAAGACGTACCCGCCGGCAGTCGCCGCCGCTTGCAGCTCGGCCTCGGTCAACGCGCTCGTCGCGGACTGGCCGATGCTCGCCAGCTGCAGCAGCAGCGATCCGGCGATCAGCCCCGTTCCGAGCCCGTACAAATACGTCTTACGGCTGGCCATGCTGCGGTTCCTCCTGTTTGGCGAGTCCGATGATCAGCTGCACTTCGCCTTTGTTTTTGCCGAGCTTCTTCGCGATATGTTCGATCGACTTGCCGCTGTCGTGCAGGTCGAACAGTTCCTTATAACGGGATTTCACCGTATCGGCGAACCGGGACGCCGGTTCCGGGACGGGCTTGTCCTCGAGGTCGGGATCGCGCGGGGCCGCCGCATCGACGGGCGTAGGTCGCGATTCGGCGGCGGCATGCGTCACCGACTCGGGGCGCAGCCGATCCGTGCGAAGCGGCGGCGGCGGCAGCTCCGGAGCGACGCCCGCCGCGAACGGCCGAGGCGCGGCGGCGGGCGTCGCCGTCGCAGACTGCGGCGGCGCTGCCGGCGGCCGGCGCTCTTCCGAGGCGGCGGAATGCTTCTCGAGCTGCTCGATGCGGGCGAGCAGCTTGCCCGTCCGCTGTTCGTGCTCCCGCTTCATCTCTCCCACCATCCGGATGAGCTCTTTATTTTCGGACTCGATCTCTTCGGCGAACTGCTGCAGCGTGTCGCCCACGGAGTCGAGGAAATCTTCCTGCACCGGCTTGCGCTCGGGGGTGCGGGGCAGCATCGAGGCGTATAAAATAATGACGAGTCCGAGCAGCGCCACGATCATCCACATGTCCAACGAACATTCCCCCAACCGTCCCTATAATGAAATATCGATATGCTTTCCTTTGTAAGGATGACCCGAATCCGTACCGGGCAAACGGGCGTCCTCCTCCTTGCCGGCCGCGCGCGGCTTCGCCGCGTTCCGCCTTGCGGCGGAGCCGCCGTTCCCTTCTTCCTTCACGTTCAAAAACGCGGAAGCGTCCACCTCCGCGCTGACTTTCTTTCGTCGTTCCGCTAGCTTCGTCGTTTGGTTCGCCAATACCGCTTGATCGTAGGTAGGTTTATGATTCAGATGATTTTGCACGGACGTCGCTTCGTTCGTGCGAGGTATGGCGATCTGCATCTCGACGCCCTTCATGCTCATCTCTCGTTCCCCCGTTCGCGCCCGGCGCGGCCCTTGGGCCGCGGGCTAAAAATGAGAGGTTAACGTGATCTCGCCGCCTTGCAAATGGAAGGCGACCCGTGTCGTAGCGTCCTTGATGAAACGCGTATATCGGCCGATGACGACCTTCGTGCCGGAATACACCGTTCCGATGATTTCGACCTTCGCCTTCTCGATATCCTCAAGGCTCGTTTCGATTTCCCAAATGCGTTCCCTCGTCGCGCCGAGCTCTTCGGTCGACGTGCGCTTCGTGCTGATCAGCTTCGTCCGGAGCTCCATCTTCTCCGGCGTCAACGTGCCGGCGAGCGTCATCTGATCTAACAAATGAAGCGCTTTATCCGTTTTGTCCAGGTTATCCGCGATTTGCTTCGAGGCGGCCCTCAGCAATTGCAGCTCGCTCCGCAGCTCCGGCGCGACGCCGACCTCGAGCGCGGTGGCGGTGGATGTCGAGTTGCCGACCGTACGAGCCACGATCGTCTCGCCGGCTTGCAGATTGCCTCCGACGATCAAACCCTTGGAACCCTTACATAGGATGCTCTGCCCGGCGCGTACGTTCGAATGCAGGATGCTCTGACTGACGACGATGTTTTGCCCGGCGAAGACGTTCGCCTCCTGCATGAAGGAGCTCTTCACGTCGACGCCCGCTTTAACGAATCCCTTATTGCCCGCGAAGATGCCCGACGCGATGTCGATCGAGCCGTCCGCTTCCAGTTCCGCGCCTTCGACTCCGCCCGTGATGCGGATGTCGCCGGCCGCCTTTATACGAAACCCGCTCAGCACGTTGCCGCGGACGACGACCGTGCCGATGAAGTCGATGTTTCCGACGTGATAATCGACGTCCCCGTTCACTTCGTAGACGGGGAAGACGTTGAGCTTGCCCTTTTCCGTTTGGGTGACGAGGCCGTCGATGACCGCATACATCTTCATCTTCTCCGCGTCGACCACGACGTTCTTGCCCTGCTTGAATCTCGCTTCCTTCCCGTCCTTGCCGGGGATCGGCTCGCCGGTGACCGCCATGCCGGCCGTCCCCTTCGTCGCCAGTACGCGCTGAGCGATCAATTGCCCCTTCGCCGCGTTGTTCAGCTGCATCAGTTCGCGGTAATCCACCGCCCCGCTCTCGAGTTCGAGCGGTCTGCGGGCTTTATTTTCCAAACTGAAGAAATTATCGATATACCCGTCCGCGCCGGCGATCGGCGCCGCGCCTTGCGCGATCAATAACGGCGTAGTGACGTAAGATAACGGATGAAGCGCGAATGCGGACAATGCGTCTTCCTTCAAGCCGTAAACGACACGGTTCGCCTTCAGGAGCTCGACGAGCCCCGCCTTCGTGATCGATTGCGCCAAGTCCGGTTCCGCTAGTTGTATGAACACGCTCATTCGGTCCTCCGAGACGGACACCGCAACCGCCGCCCCGAGATTCATGTTGAACTCCGTCGCCACACCATTCCCCCCTCGCCCTTCTCCTTCGACGAATTCCGTTACTGCTGCATCAATTGCTCCTTCGCCCGGCCGAGATGACCCCGCAGCCGGAGAATCGCCTTCGAATGCAGTTGAGAAATTCGAGACGGAGACAACGACATTACTTCCGCAATTTCGCTGAGCGATAATTCTTCGAAATAAAACAGCGATACGACCGTTCGCTCTTTCTCCGTTAACCGTTCGATCGCTTTCGCCAAACTTTCCTTCAGATAGATGTCCCGCACGCTGTCTTCCGGGTTCTTCGCCCGTTCGTCCACGAGCAGCGTCATGCGGGTCTCCGATTCTTCCTCGCGGATCGGATCCTCGAGGGACACGAGCGAAGCGACGGATACTTCCTGCACCATCTGCTGAAACTCTTGCTCCGACACCTGAAGATACGCGCTAATCTCCCCGTCGGTTACGCTGCGCAGATGCTGCTGCTCCAGCCGCTGATACGCCTCTTCGATCTTGCGCGCTTTCTCCCGCACCGATCGCGGCACCCAATCGGCTTGGCGCAGCCCGTCGATGATCGCCCCGCGGATGCGCCAGGAGGCGTACGTTTCGAACTGCAAGCCGCGCTCCAGGTCGAACTTGTCGACGGCGTCGATTAATCCCATTATACCATAACTTGCAAGATCGTCTTTAGACACATTTCGAGGCAAGCCGATGGCCAATCGGCTCGTGACGTAATCGACCAAGCTTACGTAATGCTCGATCAGCTTGCGTTTCGCTTCCGGGTCGCCCGCGGCTTTCCAGCTTCGCCATACCGACGCGATTCCGTTCGTCTGCGTATCCGATAGCGTACTGTCCATCGACTTCCTTCGCCTCCTATTTATCCGACATGTGTCTTAACGCTTGTGCGAGCAATTCCGGGTCGATCGGCGATTCGGTCTTGGCGAGCTTCGGGGGAGAGAGCGGCTTGAAGCCGAGATCAAGCCCAGCCTCCTCCTCTTCGTCCTCCGGCGTGACGATGTCGATCGATCGCCCTTTGGCGGCTTCGTTCGCGGCTTCGGCGTCCCCTGTCCTCGCCGCGGCGGCGGAATCGGCGCTTGCCAGCGCTTGGCCGAGCAGCCAGCGCACCGCGAAACCGATCGCGAACGTCACGGCGAAGGCGATGCCCGTGCGAATGCCCGCCGTAACGAGCGGATTGCTTCGGTACGACAGCAAGAAGATGACCGCGGCCAAGGCGCATGCCGCGACCGCGTTCCACCGCCAAGAGCCGATCATGGCTTACAGCTCCTTCGCCCCGAGTTGTACGCTGCGAACGAACAGCTTGCCCGTCGCGCTTTCGATTTCGATCGTACGTCCATAATTCCCACCCGTATCTTCCGCTATGATCGGAATATTGTAACGCCACAGCGCTTCCTTGCAAGCCTCGACGTTCCGCGGACCGATCCGCATCGTGTCGGCCGCCGGGGACGAGAAGGTGAACATCTGCGCCCCGCCGGCGAGCTTCGCTTGCAGTCTGGCCGCGATCGCGCCGACCTTCTGCATGCGCAGGAGCAGTTCCGGCAGCGCGGTATCTGCGTATTTGGCTTTGTTCAACGCCGCATCCTTCGAGATCGAGGAGGACGGAAGCATGACGTGAGCCATGCCCGCGACGCGAACGACGGGATCGAACAGCGTCAGACCGACGCAGGATCCAAGTCCCGTCGTCCGCAGCGATTGTCCGCCGCCGGCGACGTTCAAATCCGCCATTCCTACTTTCACGATGACGGTTTCGCTCATTCGGGAGGCACTCCCAACGAGGCGAAGATCGTCGCGAACGCGTCCGGATCCGGAATCAGAAACAGGTTGCCTTCCACCCGATCGAACCCGTCGAAGAACGACGTCTCGATCAAGAGCGCTTTATCCCCCATATCCCCGAATTGAAGCAAGCCGTACGCCAGAATCGCGCCCGCCATGTCCACCGCGAAGCCCGGCACCGTCGGCGACAGGTTCAAGCGAGTGAGATCGGCGAGCGACGACAAATAAGAGCCTGCCAATATGTTTCCGATTTCGGACAGAGCCGATACCTCGAGCTCCGTGAAAGGCGCCCCTTCCCCCGTCTCCATAGCGACAAGCTCCAGCAGCAGCTGCTTCGCGGAATCGATCGACAGGAGGAAGAACAAATTGCCCGGCGCGTCCCCTTCCACTCGCAGGAACACCGCGGCGACGACCGCTTCCGCCCCGCCGACCTGCTCGGCGATGTCGTCGAACGGCACCAGGTTGACGCGCGGCACATCCATGTCCACGGGCTTGCCGAGCAGCTTCGACAGCGCCGTGGCGGCATGGCCGGCGCCGATATTGCCCACTTCTCGCAGGACGTCCATCTGCGTATCGCCGAACCGTTCGATATCGCTCAAGGTTAGTCCTCCATCTGCTCCAGCTGAATGATTTCGCTCTTGTTCAGCACCTCGGACAAGTTGAGCATCACCAGAAGGCGATTTTCCCCGACCTTCGCGATGCCGCGCAAATATTTCGCGCGGATGCCGCCCACGACCTCCGGCGGTTCCTCGATGCGATCCGCATTGACGTCGATGACGTCGTTCGCCGAATCGACGATGAAGCCGACCTCCAAGTCGCCGACGCTCACCATCACGATCCGCGAATTTTCCGTAGGCTCGTTCTCGGGCAGACCGAAACGCGAGGCCAGGTGAATGACCGGAACGACGACGCCCCGGAGATTGACGACGCCTTTCACGAAGGGCGGCGTCTTCGGGACCCGAGTCATCGGCATCATTCTTTCGATCGTCTTTACGTGCTCGACTTCGATGCCGTACTCCTCCGTACCGATGGAAAATACGATCGTCTTTGTATCTGCTGCCATTACGACACTTCCTCTCTTGACGAGGTTATTTAATCAGCGCGTTCGTATCGAGAATGAGCGCGACTTGTCCATCCCCTAGAATCGTGGCGCCCGACACCGCGAAGACGCGGTTCAAATATTTCCCGAGCGCCTTCAAGACGATCTCTTGCTGGCCGATCAGCTCGTCCACCGCAAGTCCGGCGATCCGGTCGCCCTTGCGCACGATGACGACTTCCGTCTCGTCTTCGCCTTCGTCGCTATAGTCCGGCACGTCGAACAGCTTGCTTAAGGATACAAGCGGGACGACGCTCGATCGGTAGTCGAACATCCGGTTGCCGTGCACGTTGCGGATGTCCTCCTTGCGGAGAATCATCGTCTCGACGATGCTGGACAGCGGGATGGCGTATTTCTCGCCCCCGAGCTTCACCATCATCGCCATAATGATCGACAGCGTAAGCGGAAGCTGGATCGAGAACTTCGAGCCCTTCCCGAGGGTCGACGTCACCGAGACGCGGCCGCCGAGCGATTCGATCTTCGACTTGACGACGTCGAGACCGACGCCGCGGCCGGAGATGTCGGAGATGACTTCGGCCGTGCTGAAGCCCGAGGCGAACAGAAGCATGTAAACCGCTTCGTCGCTCATCGCGTCGCCTTGCTCCTTCGTGACGATCCCGTTCTTCACCGCGCGCTTCAGCACGACGTCGCGATTAATGCCCTTGCCGTCGTCCTCCGCCTCGATGAATACGTGGTTGCCGCTGTGGAACGCGCGCAGATGGACCGTGCCGGTCTCCGGCTTGCCCGCTTTCACCCGCTCCTCGATCGATTCGATGCCGTGATCGACGGAGTTGCGGAGCAGATGCACCAGCGGATCGCCGATCTCGTCCACCACCGTGCGATCGAGCTCGGTGTCGGCGCCCGTAATGACGAGGTCGACCTTCTTGCCGAGCGACTTGGCGACGTCGCGCACCATGCGCGGGAACCGATTGAATACCGATTCGACCGGCATCATGCGCAGCTTCATGACGACGCCTTGGAGGTCGCTGCTGACCCGTCCCATATGCTCGACGGTTTCGATCAGGTCGGCGCGTTTGATTTCGCCCGCGAGCGACTCCAGCCGGACGCGGTCGATCAGCATCTCGCTGAACAAGTTCATCAGCGTATCCAGCTTCTCGATGTCGACGCGAATCGTGCGAGTCGCCGCCGCCCCCGCGGCCTTCGCGGCCGCTGGCGCGCCCGCCCTAGGCGCCGCGGGCGCGGCCGTCGCCGCTTGCGGCTGCGCCATCGCAGGCGCTTCCGGCGCGGCCGTACCGGCAGCCGCCTCGGCCGCCGCGGACGAATCGGCGCCGGCGAGGTCCTCCGCCGTAATCGGCTGCACCGTCGCTCGTTCGATCTCGGACACGCCGTTGATCGCCGCTTCGATCTCAGCCCCTTCGGAAGCGCTCAGGAAGACGAGCGTAAATTCGTAATCGAAGCGATCCGCTTCGATGTCTTCCGTCGACGGCGCCGACTTGATCACTTCGCCGAGCCGGCCGAGGGCGTCGAACACCATGTAGGCGCGAACCGCCTTCAGCACGCAATCCTTGCGGATCGCGACGGAAATCCGATACGCGCGGTGGCCGGACTCGAGCGATTGCTGCAGCACCGACGATTGGTATTCGTCCAGCAAATCTCGCACCGAACCTCCCGCCGCCGCGGCCCCGCCCGGCGTTCCGTCCGATTGCCCCGCCGCTCCGGCCTTCCGGTTCCCCGCCTTGCCGTACGTCCCGTTCACGATCGCCTTCAAATCGGTCACGATCGAGGAGACGTCCGACTTTCCGGTGCCGCCGTCGACGATATCGGAAACCATCGCCTCGAGCGCGTCCAAGCTTTGGAAGATCGTCTCGAACGTGTAATCTTCCACCTTCAGCTTCCCGTTACGGACTAGATCGAGCACGTTCTCCATCTCGTGCGTAAGCGATGCGATATCTTCGAAGCCCATCGTAGCGGACATTCCCTTCAGCGTATGCGCCGAACGGAACATGTTTTGTACGATGCCGATGTCGTCCGGAGCGTTCTCCAGAGCGAGCATGTTATCGTTCATCGCTTGCAAGTGCTCTCTGGACTCATCGATAAACATGGATAAGTATTGGTTCGTATCCATCCCTACACCTCCTCGGCCTGTTCTACTTCTTTGCGGATTTGGTCCGCGATCGATTCGAGAGGAACCGTCTTCGCGACGCATCCGAGCTCGACGGCGGCGCGCGGCATGCCGTACACGATGCAGCTCGATGCGTCCTCGGCGATCGTCCGGCGCACCCCTTGGTCGTATAACGCCTTCATCCCCTTCGCGCCGTCGCTGCCCATGCCCGTCATGAGCACGGCCGTCCGATCCAACTCCGGCGTCAGCGCGAGCGATTCGAACAGCGCGTCGACCGAAGGGCGATGGCCGCTTCTCGGCGGGTCTTCGTTCAGACGGATGCGATAAGATCCGCCTTCCTTCCGAAGGGTCATATGTAAGCCCCCGGGCGCGATATACGCCGCTCCCGGTCGAAGCTCCATCCCGTCCTCCGCTTCCGTCACCTCGATGGCGCACAACGTGTTCAGCCGCTGCGCCAACGACTTCGTAAAGCCTGCGGGCATATGCTGCACGACGAGAACCGGAGCCGGAAAATGTTCCGGCAGCCGCGTCAGCACCTGCTGCAGCGCCCGAGGCCCCCCCGTCGACGTGCCGATCGCCACGACGCGGTTCAACGCCGCGTTAGGCGGCTTCGGACGTTGCTTCGCGGGCGGCGGCGCTTCCGGTACGGGAGGCTTCGGCCTGGCCGCGGGCTTACCGACCGGCTTGGCCGACGGCGCGGCCGATGCGGAAGCCGCCGGTTTCGCGGGCGCCGGCGCGGCCGGCCGAGCAGGCGGCTTCGATGCGGCCGTCGGCTTCGGCTGCGTCGGCGGAGCGACGCCTCCCCGGACCAGCGGCTCCGTCGCCTTCGGCCGAGGCGGGGAAGGCGGAGGCAACGGCGCGGGCTGCAGCCGGCTGACCGTCTCCTCCCGTCGGAAAGCGACTGCCGCCCGAAGCGTGGCCGCCAGTGATTCCTGCAGCCGCCCGAGATCGCTCGTATTCGGTCCCGAAGGCTTCGGCACGAAGTCGAACGCTCCGAGCTCCAACGCTTGAATCGTAGCGGCGGCGCCTTCCACCGTAGAGCTGCTAAGCATGATGACCGGCGTCGGCGCCTCCTTCATCAGCATCGGCAACGCCTCGAGGCCGGTCATCACCGGCATCTCCAGATCCATCGTGACGGCGTCCGGCCGCAGCAGCTTGACGGCTTCGATCGCTTCCGCTCCGTTGCGTGCCGTGCCGACGACCGTCAGCGTCTCGTCGCTATTCACGATATCGGAAACCACCTTGCGCATGAAGGCGGAATCGTCGACCACCAGAATGCGGTACGGGGGCATTGCGATTCCTCCTTTATTTCATGAACGAAAGCATTCGAGACAGGAACCGCTTGACGCCTCCCGCCTCCGACGTCTCGCCTTCCGGCGCCGACATCGGCTGCGACATTTCGAAACGGCGAACGAGCTCCTTCAGCTCCCGAGTCGCGGCCGAATCCGGAAACAACACGGAGAACGGGATCTGCCGTTTGACCGCCTTGGAGACGTTCGCGTCGTCCGGAATATACCCGAGCGTCGGAATGTCGAGGTGCAGGAACTGATTGGATACCATGCGGATCTTATCCGCCGTCTGCTTGCCTTCCTTCCGGTCGGTCACGCGATTGACGACGAGCTGGAACCGAACGTCGGGCTGCTGGGCGTGAACCATCTTGATAATGGCGTACGCGTCCGTAATCGAAGTAGGCTCGGGCGTCGTCACGACGATCGTCTGTTCCGCCGCCGTAATGAACGTCATCGATTCCTTCGAAAGACCGGCGCCGGTGTCGAACAAGATGTAATCGACCGTCCCGCTCAGCGAAAGCACCTGCTCCGTGAAGTAATCCAGCTCTTCCTTGGTGAGAGAGAGCAAGTCGTTGAAGCCGGAGCCGCCTGCGATGAAGCGGAGATCGTTCGGCCCCAGGCAGACGATCTCCTCGATCGACTTCTCCCGCTTCAGCAAATGGTACAAGTTATACTTCGGCGAAGCGCCCATCAGCACGTCGATGTTCGCCATTCCGATGTCCGCGTCGAAGACGAGCACCCGATACCCTTGCGATTGCAGCTGCAACGCGAAGTTCAACGTGAAATTCGACTTCCCGACGCCGCCCTTGCCGCTGGTAATCGTCAAGATGCGCGTCTGACGTTCCGGCGCGGGCGCCGGCCGCTCCGCAGGCGGCATTCCGACGTCCCGTCGAACGAGATTGCGCAACGCTTCCGCTTGGTCATTCCTCATGAGGTTCACCTACTAGTTCGTCTGCCATGTTCCTCGCGTCGGCGATATGGATGTCGTCGGGCACGTTCTGCCCGTGCGTAACGTAAGAGAGCGACAACGGAAAATCGTGCAACAGGTTGACGATCGACCCGAGCGTGGCGGTTTCGTCCGCTTTCGTGAACAATACCTTCTCCACGCCGAACCGGAAGAAATTGTCGGTGACGGCTTTCATATCGCTGTACTTCATGCTGAGGCTGAGCACCAAGAACGTATCCTTGCGTTCTTCGATCCGAAGCAGCGATTGAAGCTCCGATACCGCCATCTCGTTGCGGAAGTTGCGGCCCGCGGTGTCCATCAGAATCATATCGCGGTCCTGCATCCGATCGAGCGCCTTCTGCAAATCCAGCGCGGAGAAGACGACCTCGAGCGGCACGTTCAAAATGGACGCATACGTTCGCAGCTGCTCGATCGCCGCGATCCGGTACGTATCCGACGTAATGAGGCCGATCGATTTCCGGAATTTGAGCGTCTGCTCCGCCGCCAGCTTCGCGATCGTCGTCGTCTTGCCGACGCCGGTCGGCCCGACGAAATGTACGATGCGCGCGTCTTGCCGAATTT
This sequence comes from Paenibacillus antri, assembly GCF_005765165.1. Taxonomy (NCBI): domain Bacteria; kingdom Bacillati; phylum Bacillota; class Bacilli; order Caryophanales; family Paenibacillaceae; genus Paenibacillus; species Paenibacillus antri. Next base: position 35,724 of record NZ_VCIW01000018.1, read on the forward strand.
GTTCGATCGGACGTTTGGTAAGCAGCTCGACGATCGCCGATTTCACGGCGGCGCCCGCTTCGACCGCGGAAAGCTCCGAAGCCGGCCTCCCCTCTTCTTCCAAGCGGAGAATCGAATCCTCGACGAGCTTCGCGGCGAGCTCAGACAATACGTCTTGCTCCACGAGGCGCGAACGAATCGCGTCGAAGGCGGGCGGCAACGCTTCCTCGACCGCCGTTGCCGCGCCCGTCCCCGTCTGCGCTTGGGCTAAGCGAAGCATCATCTCTTTCATTTGCTTCATTTCTTGAAGAAGAGCGTCTTCCTTCGCTCCGGACGGCGCGGCCGGAGCCGGCGCGTAAGGCGCGGGAGACGTTGCGGCCGCCGCGGCCTCGAAGCTTGGCCGCGGCTCCGGCCGAACCGAGGTGGCCGGTCTCGTCGCCGCGACGGGAGCCGGAGACATAATCGGCGCGGACAATCCGGCGAGGGACGAAGACGCGGCCGCGGTCGCAGGTCGAGCGGCAGCGATCGCAGGTCGCGCGGTCGCTGCCGATTCGGGATTCGAATCCGTCGCCGCGACGACTTCGACCTTCTTCTTCGTGAACATCCCGAGGAAACCGCCGACGCGAATTTCCTTCGTGTTGATGATGACCGCGTCCTTGCCGAGCTCGGTGCGAATTTTCTGCAGCGCGTCCGGCATCGAATCGACGATATACTTTTTCACCTTCATACGTTCACCACCCCTATGCTTTGGACTTCCACGTTCGGCTCAAGCTCGCTGTACGACAATACGGTAACGTCTTGCATCGCGCGCTCCAGCAGCTGTTTCAAGTACATTCGGATCGTCGGAGACGTCAGCACGATCGGCGCGCCTCCGGATTGCACGAGCTTCGACGCTTGCTCCGTAATTTTCTGAACGACGGTCTGCGAGCTGGCCGGGTCCAAGGCGAGGTAGCTGCCGTGATCGGACTGTTGGACCGCCTCCGCGATTTTCCGCTCCAAGGACGGACCGACCGTTACGACGCGAAGCGTCTCGTTGCCGGGCGCGTACTGCTGCGTAATTTGGCGGGACAAGCTTTGCCTTACGTATTCCGTCAGAATATCGGGATCCTTCGTGTACGTGCCGTAATCGGCCAGCGTCTCGAAGATGGTAACCAGGTCGCGGATCGATACCTTTTCCTTAAGCAGCTTCGCCAGCACCTTCTGCACGTCGCCGATCGTCATCACGTTCGGGATGAGCTCTTCGACGAGCGCCGGGTACGACTCCTTCACGTTCTCCACGAGCGCCTTCGTCTCTTGGCGTCCGATCATCTCGTGCGCATGACGCTTGATGACTTCGGTGAGGTGCGTCGCCACGACCGAAGGCGGGTCGACGACCGTGTACCCGGATATTTCCGCCCGGTCCTTCGCCGCTTCGTCGATCCAGAGCGCCGGCAAGCCGAACGCCGGCTCGACCGTCTCGATCCCGGTGACGCTGTCGTCGTCGATGCCGGGGCTCATCGCGAGGTAATGATTTAGCAGCAGTTCGCCGCGCGCGACCGTATTGCCCTTGATTTTGATGACGTATTCGTTCGGACGCAGTTGAATGTTGTCCCTGATCCGAATGACCGGCACGACGAGGCCGAGCTCGAGCGCGCACTGGCGGCGGATCATGATGATCCGGTCGAGCAAGTCGCCGCCCTGCTGCTGATCCGCGAGCGGAATGAGGCCGTACCCGAACTCGAACTCGATCGGGTCGACCTGAAGCAGATTGACGACGCTCTCGGGGCTCCGCACTTCTTCGATCTGCTGCTCCTCGACGAGCATCTCCTGCTCCGCTTCCCGCTTCTTCAAGACGCCGTCGATCCGATACCCCGCGAACGCCAGCGCGCCTCCGACGGGAAGCGTGAGAACGGGACCGATCGGCGTGAAGATGCCCAGCAGGGCGATCGTACCGCCGACGACGTACAGGAGTTTGGGAAACGATCCCAACTGTTCCATAATATCTTGCGCCAGGTTGCCTTCCGAGGAGGCGCGGGTAACGATCAAACCGGCCGCCGTGGAAATCAAGAGCGCCGGAATCTGGCTGACGAGCCCGTCGCCGATCGTCATGATCGAATACATCTCGACCGCTTGACCGAAATCGAAGCCCTTCATCGTCATGCCGATAATAATGCCGCCGATCAGGTTAATCACGAGAATGATAATGGAAGCGATGGCGTCCCCTTTGACGAACTTCATCGCGCCGTCCATCGCGCCGTGGAAGTCGGCTTCCGACTCGATCTTCTTCCGCCGCTCCCGCGCTTGCTGCTCGTTGATTAGCCCCGAATTCAGATCGGCGTCGATGCTCATTTGCTTCCCGGGCATCGCGTCGAGCGTGAATCGCGCTCCGACCTCGGCGACGCGTTCCGAACCTTTGGTAATGACGATAAATTGAACGATAACGAGGATGAGGAACACGATGAAGCCGACCGCGATGTTGCCCTGAGCTACGAAGGAGCCGAACGTCTCGACGACCTTGCCGGCATGCGCGTTCGCCAGAATGTTTCTTGTCGTCGACACGTTCAGCGCGAGCCGGAACAGCGTCGTGATGAGGAGGAGCGAGGGGAAGATCGAAAATTGCAGCGCTTCTTTCGTATTCATCGCGACGACCAGCATGGTAAGCGCCAGCGAAATATTAATGATCAACATGAAATCGAGGAGATGCGTATGGATCGGCACGATCATCATCAAGACGATCCCGATAATGCCGCCGAGCACCGCTAAATCTTTCAACTTCATCGCGTTCCCCTCCTCTCCTCGTACTAGGCGTTAATGACTATCTCCTGACCGCCGGCAGCTTCGTTCTCGCTTTGTAAACGAAGGCGAGCACTTCGGCGACGGCTTGGAACAGATCTTGCGGAATCGATTCGCCGATCTCGACCTGCGCGTACAACGCGCGAGCGAGCGGTTTATTTTCCATAAGCGGGACATCGTTGTCTTTCGCGACTTGCCGGATGCGCAAGGCGACGTAGTCGGCGCCCTTCGCGATGACGCGAGGGGCGTCCATCTCCGCCCCGTCGTATTTGATCGCGACGGCGAAGTGCGTCGGGTTCGTGATGACCACGTCCGCCTTCGGCACTTCCTGCATCATCCGCTGCATCGCCATTCGACGTTGACGCTCGCGAATTTTCGATTTAATGAGGGGATCCCCCTCGGTCTTCTTGTACTCGTCCTTGACGTCCTGTTTGGACATGCGAAGATTTTTCTCGTACTCCCACTTCTGATACGCGTAATCGAACAGCGCGAGAATGAATAACGCCCCTCCGGAAAATAACCCCAGCCTCAGCGTTAGCGACGCGAGGTATTGGAAGATCGATCCGATCGGGACCGAGGCCAGCGTCAGCAGCGTCGAGCGTTCGCCCCACAAAATCATGAAGGCGATCAATCCGATGACGAGCACCTTCAACATCGATTTCAGGAACTCGACGACCGAACGCATCGAGAAAATTTGTTTGAAGCCTTGTATCGGGTTAATCTTTTCGAACTTCATCTTGAGCGTCTCGCCCGTGAACAAGAAGCCGATTTGCGCGTACGAGCTTAACAACGCCATCAGCACGCCGATCGCCAATACCGGCAGCAGCAGAAGAAGCCCTTCCCGCAGTAACTGCGAAAACATCGCGATCACGTTCGTATCGGTGACGTCCCACAGAATGTATTCTTTAAGTCCCGCGGAGAACATCCCCGCGACGCCCTTGCCCATCGCGGAACCGTACATGGCCAACAGACCGAAACCGCCGAGCATGATCAACGCTCCCGGCAACTCCATACTTTTGGCGACTTGCCCTTTTTTGCGCGATTCCTGCCGCTTCTTCGGAGTCGCCGTTTCCGTCTTTTCTTGCGAGAAGAGCTGCAGGTCGAGCGTATAACGTAACGGGCGCGGCATCGGATACCTCCTTGCGGCTTGCTTAGACGGATCGCAGCGTCCGCATCATCTCGAACATGTTGTCGAACAACGTCGCGAACAGCGTTTGGAACAGAGCCAGAAAGCCGGGAATCAGCAGCAGCGTAATGCCGAGACCGACCAATATCTTTAGCGGCATCCCGACGACGAAAACGTTGAACTGAGGCGCCGTCTTGGCCAATATGCCGAGGGCGACGTCCACTAGAAACATCGAAGCGACGATCGGCGCCGCCATCTGAAACGCCAGCGTGAAGGCCGTCGATACGCTTCTCGTGAGCAGCTCCGTCGGCGGGCCGTCGGCCAGCGCCGCGAAGAAAGAATTATTCAACGGAATCAATTGGTAGCTGTCCATGATGCCGAGCAGCAAATAATGATGACCGTTCAGCGTCAGAAACAAGAGCATGGCGATCATATATTTAAAGCTGCCGAACACGGGACTTTGCGCCCCGGTCATCGGATCGATGACGTTGGCGATGCCGAAGCCCATCTGCATGTCGATGAACGATCCGGCGATTTGGACGACGGTAAAAAACAGATAGGCGACGAAGCCCAGCAGCACGCCGATCAGCGTTTCCCGAATGACGTAGTACACGTATTCGACGTCGATCGGAATCGCGCCGTCCGTACCGGACGTAAAAAATACCAGTAAAGAAACGAACACCGAAATGCCGATACGAAATTGTGGCGGTACATTGTTCTGCGTGGCGAACACCGGCGCCGTAATAAAGAAACCGGTCATTCGACAAAATATAAGCAATAAGTTCGGGTAATACGCCAATACGAGTTCCATATCCGGTTACCCGATAAAATTGTGCAGATTATCAAGCAAGTGGAATGTAAAATCGACCAGCTTGGACAAAATCCACGGACCGAAAAACAAGATCGCCACAAGCACGACGACGATCTTCGGAACGAATGCCAGCGTTTGCTCTTGAATTTGCGTCGTCGCTTGGAAAATGCTGATCGCGAGACCGACGACGAGCGCCAAAATCAACATCGGACCGCTGGCCATTAATGTCGTATAGATCGCTTCGCCGGCGATGCGGATGACCGTATCGGATCTCACTCGCGTCCCCTCCGTTCGTCAGGTATTGAAGCTTAAGAGCAGCGACTTCACGACAAGGTACCACCCGTCGACCAAGACGAACAGCAAAATCTTGAAGGGCAGCGAAATCATGACCGGCGGCAGCATCATCATCCCCATCGCCATCAATGTGCTGGCTACCACCATGTCGATGACGAGAAACGGGACGAAGATCATAAAGCCCATTTGGAACGCGGTTTTCAGCTCGCTGATCGCGAAAGCGGGAATGAGTGCGGTAAGCGGAATGTCCTCGTACGAGGTGGGCCGCGGCATATTCCCGTAATCCAAAAACAGCAGCAGGTCCTTCTCCCGCGTCTGGCTCGACATAAACTTCTTCAGAGGGACGGCCGCTTCGTTCAGCGCTTCGACCTGCGTCAGTTCCCCCGCCAAGTACGGCTTCAAGGCGGTTTCGTTAATTTCGCCGATCGTCGGCGCCATGACGAACAAGCTCAGGAACAGCGCCAATCCGATCAACACTTGGTTCGGAGGCATCTGGTTCGTGGCCAGCGACGTTCGTACGAAGCCGAGCACGATGACGATCCGCGTAAAGCTGGTCATCATAATGAGGATCGCCGGCGCCAAGCTAAGCACCGTCAGCATCAGAACGATGCTTAACGTGGAAGAGACATCCTGAGGCTCGTCCGACGTACCGATCGACAAGTCGATGCCCGGAATCGGAGACTCTGCGGCGATCGCGGCCCCCGGAACGGCGAACAGAGAGGCGCCGAGCAGCGCGATGCCGAACGCCATCGCCGGCAGCAGCTTTCGTATCATCGGTCCTCTTCCCCCATCCAATCCTTCATCGCGTCCTTCCTCGCGGAGACGCCCTTCAGCTTCTGAGACAGCAAATCCTTGAACGCTTCGTTCGATTGCCATTCCGGCGGTTCCGGGTCGGCGCGTCGACGATTGCGCCATCCTTGGATCATCCCCGCAAGGGCGGCGACGGCGGTTCCCGCTGCGGGAATCGGTTTCGCCTCCAGCGAAGCGAGGAGCGCCTCGGCCCGCTCCGGGTCGTCGATCTTATCGAGCAGCGTAATATTGTCGCCGACGCCCACGATATAGACGGCGTCGCCGATCTCGACGACTTGCATCGACTTGTTTTGTCCGAGGGGGACGCCGGCATGAACCTGGAGCGAGCGATCCCCCGACCAACGCTTATTCCTTGCGGCCAGAAACCGGATCAATACGACGATCAGTCCGATGACGACGGCAAGGACGACGATGACTTGAAAGAAGTTGCCGTAGAAATCACCTGTGGAAAAGTCCGCCGGCGCCGTCACGGACGGCGCGTCAGACGAACCGCCGAACGTACCGATCAAGGTTCCGTACATGGAATCAGCCCAACGTCTTCTTAATGGCTTCGATGACGCGATCGGCTTGGAACGGCTTGACGATGAAGTCCTTCGCGCCCGCTTGGATCGCGTCGATGACCATCGCCTGCTGGCCCATGGCGGAGCACATGATGACTTTCGCGCTCGGGTCGAGCTTCTTTATTTCTTTCAATGCGGTAATGCCGTCCATCTCCGGCATCGTAATATCCATCGTAATCAGATCCGGGTTCGTCTCTTTGAATTTTTCGATCGCCTGCGCGCCGTCGCTGGCTTCGCCTACGACCTCGTACCCGTTTTTGGATAAGATGTCCTTGATCATCATGCGCATGAATGCTGCGTCGTCCACTACTAAAATACGGTTCGCCATTCGATACAATCCTTTCGATCGTTAGTTTGTTTATTTTCAAGTACGAAGACATACGAATTGCTTCCGCCGGATCTTACTGAAGCTTCTGGATTCGATCCCAAGGGCTGACGATGTCCGTTACCCGCACGCCGAAGTTCTCGTCGATAACGACGACTTCTCCCTTGGCGATCAGCTTGTTGTTGACCAAGATGTCGACCGGCTCGCCGGCAAGCTTATCGAGCTCGACGATCGAGCCTTGGGACAGCTCGAGAATGTCTTTGATTTGCTTCTGCGTCCTACCTAATTCAACAGTAACCTTGAGGGGTATGTCCAGAAGCAAATTCAGGTTGGAGTTTTCCGTATTCGCAGCCCCGAATCCGGACAAATCCGAAAACTGCGCCGCCTGCACGTTTCGATTCGGCGGCGGAGGCGCGTAGCCGTGCTGCGGCATCTGCGGAGCCCCGTAGGCCGGCGCTCCGTACGGAGGCGCGTATGGCGGCGCATAAGGCGGCTGCTGATGTCCCGGCGGCGGATACCCTCCATAGTTCGGCGCGGCAGGCGGCTCGCCGTACTGCGGCGGCTGAGACGCAGGGGCCGGGGTCGGAGCTGGAGCAGGCGTCGACGCAGGCGGCGGCGTCGCTGCTTTCGGCGCAGGCGTCGACGCGGCAGCGGGTTCGCTCGCGGCGCCGCCCATCAGGATCGATACCATGTCCTTCGCGAACCAGACCGGAAGCAGCTGCATGATGCTGGAATCGATCAGGTCGCCGATCGCCAGACGGAACGATACCTGGATGAACGCGTCTTCCGTCAGCAGCCGGTCCCCCTCCCCTTCCGCGAAGTCGAGCACGTCGATGCCCGGCGGGGAGATGTTGACGAACCGGTTGAAGATCGTCGACATCGACGTCGCGGAGGAACCCATCATTTGGTTCATCGCTTCTTGGACGGCGCTGACGTGGATTTCGTTCAGCTCCGTCTCCTCCGGATGGCCCGTTCCGCCGAGCATCAGGTCGGCGATGACCTGAGCGTCGCGCGTCTTAATGACGAGCAGGTTAATGCCGTGGAAGCCGTCGACGTAGTTGACATGGACCGCGACGTGCGGACTCGGGAACGTCCCGGACACTTCCTCCTTGCCGATGACGGACACCTTCGGCGTCGTAATATCGACCTTGCGGCCGAGCAGCGTGGACAACGCCGTCGCGGCGCTGCCGAACGTAATGTTGCCGATCTCGCCTAAAGCGTCCTGTTCGATCGGCGTCAAGTAATCGTCGATCGACAGCATCGAGCCGGAAGCGGATCCGCCGGCGAACGCGTCCAGCTCGTCGTTCGAATCCGACGAAGCGCGGAGCAGCGCGTCGATCTCCTCTTGCGATAAATAATCTTTATTCGTCATGCTCTTCTACTCCTTCGGTCACATAGTCCGTGATTTGAACGGCCAGCTTGCCCTTGACCGTGCCCGGGGTGCCGGTGTATTTCGAACGGTCGCCAATTTTAATATCGAGAGGTTCGTCCACAGATTTCGACAACGCGATGACGTCGCCGGTCGTCAAACTTAAAAATTCCCGAATCGTAATCGTCGAGGAACCCAGCTCAGCGATAATCGGTAACGACGCCCGGTGAAGCCTCTCTTGCAGCACTTCCATTTCTTCCGGCGCCCGCGTCTTCTTCGGAGAAAAGAACAGATTATTCACGGATAGTCTCGGCATGATCGGCTCGAGAACGACATGCGGGATACAGAGGTTGATCATCCCCGTCGTATCACCGATTTTCGTGCTTAAGCTGATCAGCGCGATCGTTTCGTTCGGGGAGACGATCTGCATGAACTGCGGATTCGTCTCGAGCGCCTCAAGTCTCGGATTGATCTCGATGACCGTCTTCCAAGCTTCTTGAAGGCTGTCGAACGCTTTGCTGAAAATCCGCTCCATGACGATCGTTTCGATTTCCGTCAGGTTCGTGATTTTCGAAGGCGACGTCCCGGTACCGCCCAACAGGCGGTCGAGCATCGCGTACGCGACGTTCGGATGCACCTCGAGCACCATGCGGCCCTCGAGCGGTTCGGCTTCGAAGATGTTCAAGATCGTCATCTTCGGGATGGATCGGATGAACTCGTCGTACGGGAGCTGTTCCACTTGAACGACGTTGATCTGCACGAACGTTCGCAGCTGCGCCGAGAAGTACGTCGTCAGAAAGCGGGCGAAGTTTTCGTGGATCCGCGTAAGGCTTCGGATATGGTCCTTCGAAAACCGGACGGCGCGCTTGAAGTCGTAGGAGCGGACTTTCTTCTGGGTTTCTTCTTTTTTTAGCTCTTCGGCGTCCATTTCGCCCGAAGACAACGCGGCAAGTAACGCGTCTATCTCGTTCTGCGAAAGTACGTCCACCATGGGGGTCACCCTCTTTTTTGCGCAAAATCAAGTCGACAAGCTGTCAAACCCTGTATAGCGTGTAACGGTTTAATTCTCGGTAACGATGAATTTCGTGATGTACACATGTCTTACTTTTCCTTTGTGAAGCAGTTCGTTCGTCTTGTTGAGCAACGCGGAGCTGATCGCGTCGATGCCGGCGCTGCCTTGCACTTCGTTCGGCGCCATATCCGTCAGCGTCGTGTTGATGACGTCCTTCATCTTGTAGCTCAGGAGCTCGAATTCGTGCTTCGCGTCGACGCTGTCCATTTCGAACGTGAAGCTCGCGCTCACGAAATAGGCGGGATCGGAAAGATTCGTGATGACGTCGTCGATGGCGAACGTCATCTCCGCCAGCTTTTCGGCGCTGACGTGTTCGGTTTCCGTTTGGTCCGCTTGCTCTCTTGCGGCCGCTCTCGGATCCGACGGAGACGATTCCTTGAAGCTGTTCCAGAGCACGAAGGCCGCTCCGACGATGAGCGTGACGGCCAGCAGGATCACGATGATCCAAGGCAACATTTTTTTCACTTACGACCCCTCCGATTGCTGTAACTCGACGGTTGTACGAACGAGCCCGATCCCCGATAAATAGGCTTGAACGAGCGCGGCCAGTTCCGTCGTTTTTTCCGTGACCACTAATTTTTTGCCTGTCGTCAGCGTAATGATCGTATCCGGAGTTTCTTCCACCGTCTCTATGAGTAGAGCGTTCACGGTCACGCGCGTTCCGTTCAAGCGGGTCACGGTGATCATAAACCATTCCTCCTTCGCGCCCGTCCGTCGACCGGGAGGAGACGTCCTCCCGGTCCGGAGCGGTTTCCTTAGCCGTTAGCCGTTATTAACGCTTCAGGTTGACGACTTCTTGCAGCACTTCGTCCGATGTCGTGATAATGCGCGAGTTCGCTTGGAAGCCGCGCTGCGCGACGATCATTTCCGAGAATTCGTTCGTCAGGTCTACGTTCGACATCTCGAGCTGACCGGAGATGATCGCGCCCGTGCCGACTTCCGGATCGTTCGCGACGCTTATTTCGAACTCGCCGTCCGGATTCGCGTTCGCGTTCATGCGATACATATTGCCGCCGATCTTCTCGAGCGCCGCCGGGTTCGCGACCTTCACGACGCCGACTTGAAATTCCGTCGGCTCGCTCGTGCCGTCCGCGCCGATCGCGATGATCGTGCCGTCTTGCGCGATCGTGAACGCGGTCACTTCTTCATCGAGAACGATGTTGCCGCCGCCAGCCGTCTGTACGAAGTAACCGTCCGCGGTGACGAGCTGGCGAGCGCCGTCGAGCGTGAAGTTACCCGCACGGGTTAAGTATGGGATGTCTTGATCTTCGCCCGTCGTCACGGCGAAAAATCCGTCGCCGTCGATCCGAAGGTCGGTAACGACGTTCGTCGTCATCGCGCTGCCGGGCGTATGAACCGTATCGATCGCGCCGAGCGTTACGCCAAGACCGACTTGCTTCGCGTTCACGCCGCCTCGTACGCCGTCCTCCGGCGCCGTGATCCCGGAGATCGTCTGGCTGAGGATGTCTTTGAACATGACGCGGCCGGATTTGAAGCCGACCGTATTGACGTTCGCGATGTTGTTGCCGATGACGTCGAGCTTCGTCTGGAAACCGCGCATGCCGGAAATCCCTGAATATAGCGATCGTAACATGGAATAGCCTCCGCTTTTTTAATTAGGTATGTCGTTACGCTTCATTCGGTCCGCGTAACCGGTGGGCCTCCGTTAGGGCCAGCCCTACTTCACTAAGATGGTGCTGTCGATTTGCGTAAAGACGTGATCGTTCATGGATGCCCCGTCCATCGCCGTGACGACGGTCCGGTTTTTCACGTTGACGATGAACGCCAGATCCTGAAACAATACGAGCGAATCCTTCGCGCCCTTGGACGCCGCCTTGTCGATCGCCCCTCCGAGCCGATGCAGCTGCTCCGGTTCAAGACGGATGCCGCGCTGGGCAAGCCGCTGCTCCGCATGATGACTGAACTTGACGAGGTGGCCGTCGAGCACGTCCTGGAACGCCGGTCCGTTCGACGATGCCGCCGGTTTCGCGGGCGATTGTTTCGGCGCTATGAAACCTACGCGATTCGGAAACATCTGTCCTATCGTCTGACGGTCGCTCATGGCGTCGCTTCCTCCGTCACCGTCCGCATGCCGACGATGTCGCTTACGGCGATCTGCTTGCCGCCGATTTCCGCGTACTGCGCGCCTTCCTTAATGACGATGCCGTCCACGACCCCCGTGCCCTGTCCGGTCGGTTCGCCGCTCTCGTCATACGTCAGCCACGTCACCTCGCGTCCGATCATGCCGGATGCGATGCCGAGCGATTGACGCAAATCCTGGATTTCTTTCGTCATGTTCATCATTTGTTCCAGGGACGAAAATTGCGCCATTTGCGCGATAAATTCGCGGTCCTGCATCGGCGCCGCCGGGTCTTGGTTTCGGAGCTGCGTGATCAAAATTTTCAAAAATTGATCCTTGCCCATGACGTTACCGCTTTGCCCGTTCGATCCGTTCGTCGTCGATGTCGCGTTCACTTTCGAATAATTAGGCCATTGCACCGCGCCTGCCATAGATTCACCTCCCGATTACGCCTGAGCCCGGAACGAGCTTCCGTCATTGCCCCGTTCAACCGCATCCGCCCCGGCGTTCACCGCGAGCGCTTCCGCCCAATCTTCGGCTTCTTGCTCCTTGTTTCCACGCTCGCCGCGAGCTCCGTCCCGTTCGGCCGGCTGCCGTTGCTGGCGCCCTTCCTGGAACAAACCGGACTGGAAGCCGCTAGGCTGCTGCTGCGACACGACCAATCGCTCTACCGTCACGCCTTGGCTTTGCAAGCTGCTGCGAAGCGTCGCCAAATTCGATTCAAGCGCTTCCTTCGCCATCGCCGATTCCGTCGTGATCGCCGCGGTCAATTGGCCGTTCGCGATCGACAGCTTCACCTCGACTTGACCGAGATGCTCCGGCATAAGCTTCAGCACCGTCTCCGCTTTCAGGCTGCCGGTCTTCGCGGAATGCTTCAGCATCCACTCGTTCAACCGCTCCGTCGCTTCCGCGAGCGGCATGCGCGGGGCAGCTTCCGTTCCCTTGGCCGCTTCCGCTTGCGTCGCCGCCTTCGCCGCTTCGGACGCGCTCGTATGCAACACGCCGTTCGTCTCGCCGGCCGTCGGCTCCGCGCCTTTCGCCGACGTGTCGACGGCGGCGGCCGCTGCCGCGTTCGTCTCCCCGTTCGCGACGCGAACCATCGCGGTCTTCGCCTGCATCGCGGTCAAGTGCGACCAGCGAACGTTCGCGGACGGCGTCTCCGCCTTCGGCTGCGCCTCCGTCTCGACCGTCCCGTTCGTCTTCGTCAGCAAGTTCGCGATATCGGATTCGACGGCCGAGGTTATGACTGCCTTCGCCTGCTTCGCCGCCGCCGCTAAGAACGGTTGCGCCTCGTTGGATTTCAGAACCTCCAGCAGCCGGGTAAACAATACGGAAAGCGGTTTTCCTTTTTCCTCCGCATCCATCTGTTGCCCCGCCGCCGGATGACCCGCCATCGTCAGCTCCGCGTCCGTCATCGCCATCCATTCCGCGACCTTCGGATCCGCGGCAAGCTTCTGCTGCTGTTCCGCCGAGAGCGAACCGATCCAAGCCGCGAGCTGCTCCAGCGCCGCTTCGAGCGCCTCCTCGTCCGTCGCGCCTTCGCCCGTCTCCGTCGTCCCGAGCGTCGCGCCGGTCAACAATCCGAACAAAGTCGTCTCCTGCGCCATCGCCGGCATCGCGTCGCCGCCGAGCAAGCTGGCTACGAGCGCCGCGAAGGCGGAGCCGCTCGCGGACTGTCCCGCGCCGGACATTCCGGTTTGCGTCAAGCCGTTCGGCATCGATTGGGTCGTCATGCCCGCGAATAAAGTCTGTACTCCATTCATCTTTGTGTTTCACCTCCTTCCCCGTCTTCGTTCCCATTCAGGACGCAGGAACTATCCAAGACGGGCGGTGATTTGCGCCGTCCGTTTCTTGTCAAGCTTCGAGAGCGAGTTCAAGATCGTCGCCCGAGACGCCTCTTCCATGCCGCGCAAGATGTTTACGACCTGCGACTGGTCCATCTCGAGCAGCACCTCGGCCGCCCGATCCGGCGTCATCTGCGCGAACGTCCGGCTCAATTCGTCGATCGTGAGCGCCGCGGACGATGCCGTCTGCGTTCCGCTAAGGGCGAGGCGCTCTTGCAGCGCCGCGATTTGCAGGTCGCGCACGGCGACCACGTCCTTCATCAGGATCGAGGTTTCGGCCGCGATCGTCGGATCCATTTTCTCGAGGATATCGACTTGCTTCTCTTCCTTCATTTCCTTCAGCACGAGCACCCGCTCGCTGAGCGTCAAGTTTTCCAAGACGGGAGCCGCCTTACTCGGCTTCATCTCGGCGTATACGTTCGCCAGCTTCTTGATGTTCGCCGCGTATTCCGCCTCGGATGCCGCTTGCCGCGCCTCTTCCTCCTGCTTCACTTCGAGCTCGGCCTGCAGGTCCGCGATTTGCTGCTCCTTCGTCTCGGTCTCCGACCGCAGCGCCGCCATCTCGGCTTCCTTCGCCGACAACGCCGCTTCGATCTTCGCCGCTTCTTCCTCGTTCGTCTCTCCCTCGTCGTCCCGCTCCTCGGCTTCGAGCATCGCCGCCCGCAACTCCTCCTCGGTCGGCTTCGGGTCGGGCAGCACGGCCGATACGCCCGGCACTTTGTTGCCGACCCGCAGCAGTTCGTTAACGACGTCATAACCGAATACCGTGAGCAGAACGCCGGTCAGGAGCAGCGTAAACAAAACCGGAAGCGTATAAAACAGCAGTCGTTCTATGAAGCTGTACGATCGCTCCTCTTCCATGTCCGCCACGCGTCTCCCCCCTTTCCTCTATGCCGCGTCCTTAACGGGCGAATCGGCTTCGCAGCGCGGCCATCTCGTCCAGCTCGTATTGCGAGCGGCGTTCGACCTCGGCGCGATGGACGGCGAACGCCCGATCTTTCATATTGAGCCATACCTTCTCGTCGACCGAACGGTCCGTCAGCTTCTCCCGCAGCTCGTTCACCGCTTTCTCGGCGGTAAGCAGCGCCCGCTTGCTCGTACGGATTCGCTCTTCGAGATGATCGACGTATTGCTGTCCCGCGATCATGTCGGCCATCGGCCGCCCCTTCGTCGCGTCGTCCGCCAGCTTCTCCTGATATCTGTACTTCGCCAGCATCAGGTCGGACAGCTCCCGCTCCGCTTGCGTCATGGCGCCGATCGCCTGCGATAGAAGCGATTCCGCTTGCTTCTTCTCGTTCGTCTTGACGTCCAGCACTTTCTGGAAAGCATAAACGAACTTCATAAGTTCTCATCAACCTCCGGAAAACTGGCGAGTCAACGCCTGCTGCGCATCGAACAGCGTCGACTTCTCGTCGGTACCTTGTCTCGTAAATCCCCAGATGTCTTTGATCGATTCGATCGCCATGTCGATGTCGGGGTTCGACCCGGATTTGTACGCGCCGATATTGATCAAGTCTTCCGCGTCGCGGTACACGGACAGCAGCTCCTTCATCCGGTTCGCGGATGCGATCTGCTCCTTCGGCGCGATCTCGTTCATGACGCGAGAGACGCTCGCGAGCACGTCGATCGCCGGGAAGTGGCCGCGGTTCGCCAGCTTCCGGTCCAGCACGATATGCCCGTCCAAGATGCCCCGCACCGCGTCGGCGATCGGCTCGTTCATATCGTCGCCGTCGACCAGCACCGTATAAAACGCCGTGATCGAGCCCTTCGGTCCGGTGCCAGCCCGCTCCAGCAGCTTCGGTAAGCTCGCGAACACGGAAGGCGTATATCCTCTCGTCGCCGGCGGCTCGCCGACCGCGAGGCCGACCTCGCGCAGCGCCATCGCGTAACGCGTGACGGAGTCCATCATCATCATGACGTTCAGTCCCCGGTCGCGGAAATATTCCGCGATCGCCGTCGTGATCAGCGCCCCCTTCATTCGGATGAGCGCGGGCTGATCGGAGGTGGCCACCACGACGACCGACCGGGCAAGCCCTTCCGGGCCGAGGTCGCGCTCGATGAAATCCAGCACCTCGCGGCCGCGTTCGCCGATGAGACCGATCACGTTCACGTCCGCCGACGTGTTGCGGGCGATCATGCCGAGCAGCGTCGACTTGCCGACGCCCGAGCCGGCGAAAATCCCGACCCGTTGGCCTTTCCCGATCGTCAGCAGCCCGTCGATGCAGCGTACGCCGACCGATAACGGGTCCAATACGCGGGGACGCTTCAACGGACTGATCGGCACGTTGTTGGCGGACACCTCCGGCATTCGGATCGGCAGCGAGGAGCCGTCGAGCGGAACGCCGAGACCGTCGAGCACCTTGCCGAGCAGCTCGTGGCCGGCCTTCACCGAAAGCGGCTTGCCGGTGCCGACGACGTCGCAGCCCGGTCCGATCGAATGCAGATCGCCGAGCGGCATCAAGATGACCTTGTTGTTACGAAAGCCTACGACCTCCGCCTTCACCGGCGTCGCGCCTTTGCCCGGATGGATCAGGCAGACGTCTCCCAGCTTCACGTCCGGCCCCTCCGACTCGACCGTCAGACCGATGACTTGCGTCACCTTGCCGTTGATTCGAACCGGGTCGACCGGACGGAGACTGTCCAAATATCTAGCGATGTCTAGCCGCTTCGCCGCTGCTTCGTTCAAGGCGCACCCGCTCCTTCGTCAGACTCCGAAGCGACTTCCATAAGCGCCGCCTTGAGCTCGGACAATTGCGTGTCGATTCGAGCGTCGATGCTGCCGAAGCTCGTTCGTACGACGCAGCCTCCTTCGTCGACCGTCGCATCCGGAACGATCGTTAAATCCGCTTCCGAATCGACGGCGAGCAGCAGCTCCGCCCGAGCGTCCTGCATCTTCGCGAATTGGGACGGCGCGACGCACAGCGTAATAAGCCCCTTCTCCCGTCGGCGTTCCAACGTTCGCTTGACCTGCGACTTCGTCCAATCGGGATCGACGGCCAGATGTTCGCCGATGATCTTCTTCGCCACCGCGGTCGCGAGCTCCACCAAGAACGGCTCCGCTTCCGAGATGACGCGCTCCTTCACGAGATGCGCCTCCTCGACCAGCTGACGCGCCTCGCGAAGCAGCGACTCGTACTTCTCCGCCGTCTCGGCTTCGGCTTGCTGCAGGCCTTCCCGGTACCCAGCTTCGTAGCCGGATCGGCGGCTCTCTTCCACGACGCGCAAGTCTTCCATGCGCCGTTCGTCCCACCATCGTTCGACCTGCGCGTTCGCTTCGTTCATGAGCCGGTTCGCCTCGTCCGAAGCTCCCTGCAGCAGCTCTTCGGCCGCCGTCTTCGCGTCCTCGATCAGCTGCTCCGCCACCGCCTCCGACTGCTTGCGACGCTCGGAGGCGTACGCTTGCTCCGGATCGAAGGAATCGCCTTCGGCTTCAGGGGACGGCGGTTGATAGATGAAAGCTTCCAGCTTTCGGATTTCTTCCAGGGAAATATATCGATTCGACTTAATCACGTTAGACAATGATATCGTCTCCTCCGCCGCGCGCGATGATAATTTCTCCGGCTTCTTCCAGACGACGCACCGTCGCTACGATGCGAGTTTGCGCTTCCTCGACGTCGCGCAGACGGACGGGACCCATAAATTCCATCTCTTCCTTGAACGAATCGGCCATGCGCTTCGACATGTTCCGGAAGATCGCCTCGCGCACTTCCTCGCTCGCCACCTTGAGGGCAAGCTGCAAATCGGCGTTCTCGATGTCGCGAATGATGCGTTGAATCGAACGGTTGTCGAGATTGACGATATCTTCGAAGACGAACATCCGCTTCTTGATTTCTTCGGCCAGCTCCGGATCTTGAATCTCGAGCGAATCGAGAATCGTCCGTTCCGTGCCTCGGTCGACGCCGTTCAAAATTTGAACGATCGCTTCGATGCCGCCCGCGGACGTATAATCCTGCGTCACCGTAGCGGACAGCTTCTGCTCGAGCACGCGCTCGACTTGCGAGATGACCTCCGGCGACGTGCTGTCCATGAGCGCGATTCGCTTCGCGACGTCCGCTTGCTTCTCTTGGGGCAGCGAAGAAAGAATGATCGCCGCTTGCTCCGCATGCAAATACGAGAGGACGAGCGCGATCGTCTGCGCGTTCTCGTTCTGAATGAAGTTCAAAATTTGACCGGCGTCCGCCTTGCGAGCGAAGTCGAAAGGACGAACCTGAAGCGTAGCCGTCAAGCGGTTGATAATGTCCATCGCCTTGCCGGCGCCGAGCGCCTTCTCCAAAATTTCCTTCGCGTAGTTGATGCCGCCTTGCGTGAGGAACTCTTGCGCGACCGCGATCTGATGGAATTCCGCCATGATCGCGTCCTTCTCGGCCGGATCGACCTTGCGGACGTTGGCGATTTCCAGCGTCAGCTGCTCGATTTCTTCGTCGCGCAGATGCTTAAATACTTGCGCGGATACTTCGGGACCGAGCGTGATGAGCAAGATCGCCGCTTTCTGCCGGCCCGTCAGCATTTGTTGTTGCATCTGACCCTTCGCCATTCAAGTTCCACCTCTATTCATCCGCCAGCCAGGTGCGAAGGAGATTCGTAAATTCTTCGGGCTTGCGCTTCGCAAGCTGTTCCAGCTGCTTGCGGATTTGACTGTCGTTGCCGACTTGTTCGATATCGAGCACGACCTCCGGCTGACTCGCCGCCGCCGCGGCCGCCGCTTCGAGCTCCGCTTGCGCGATCGCCTCCGCCTGCGCTTTCCGTCGACGGACGAGGAAGAACGCGCCGCCTGCGAGAAGCGCCATGACCGCCGCGCCCGCGATCGCGTACAGCAGCGTCTGGTTGTCGTTCGCCGCCGTCGTCGTCGACGACCCGCCGAACGAACGCGAGATGACCGAAACCTTGGAGGCCAGTTGTTCGTCAGTAAGAGTGACGCCGGTGTTCGCGAGAGACGTGCCTACGATGTTCTTGAGGAGCGCTTCGACTTGGGCGACCGTATCCGGATCGTTGTCCGCATTGATACCCACGGAGATGCTTAAGTCTTGCACGACGTACGGACTCTTCACGATCTCGTTGGTAATACGGTTCACTTCGAAATTTTCCGTAATGTCGCTCTTCTCGGATTCCAAGTTGCCTTGCGACGTCGTACCCGGGTACCCCGGCACATCCGTCTCGCCCGTGCCCGTCGTTCCGCCGGTTTCGCCGCCGGTGCTGTTGACCGACTCTTCGATAGCGTTCCGGGAAATAATAATGCCCGTGCCGTCTTCTTGGTTGACCGGAGTGACGAGATTCTCTTGGCTTTTCCGTTGGTCGAAGTTCAAGGTCGAGAAGACGCTCACGATGACGTCCTCTTGTCCGAGCAACGGCGCCAAGAAGCTCATGACGTTGCGCTGCAGATCGAGCTCGAATTGCTTCTTGAACCGCATCTGTTGTTCGAGCTGTCCCGCCGAAGCGCCGGCGCCCGCGCCAAGCTTGGAGGACGGAAGCAATTCGCCGTTCTGGTCGGAAATCGTAATGTTGTCGAGCGTCAAATTCGGTACGCTCTTCGCCACGAGATTGTAGATCGTATCGATCTTCGCTTGGTCCGGCGGGAAGCCGGGAGTGAAGTTGACGACGACCGAAGCGGTGGATTGCTGGCCGGCGCCGTCCGGGTTTAAAAACACGCTTTGCTTCGGGGAGTTGATCAACACCTCAGAGCTGGAGACGCCGCTGATTTGATTGATCAACCGCTGGATCTCGCCGGATCTCGCGTCCGCGTTCAGAACGTCGAACTGCGAATCCGTCATGCTCCAGCTGTTCATGTTTTCTCTGAAAATCTCGTAGCCGATCGAACCGTTCGTCACGAGCCCTTGCGAAGCCACGTCGATCTTGACGGACGACACGTCGGTGCTCGGGACGCCGATCGTACGCCCGTCAAGACTCAGTTTGTAGGGGATTCCGGAAGATTCCAGGTAACCTTTCACATTGGCGGCATCCGTCGGATTCAAATCGGTGAAAGCGACGGAATATTCCGTTTTGGAAAATTGAAACACAAGCAGAGCGATCGTCGCGACGCTGAGAACGAAGGCGCCGATAAACATGAATCGCTGCTTGTTACTATATTGACCCCAGAACCGTAGAATGGCTTCTCGGTACCGGACGAGCGTTTCGTTCACTATTTCACCTCATTACCAGGGCTCAGTCGTTGCCGAAAATTACAGCTGCGTTCTCATGATTTCTTGATAAGCTTCGATCACTTTGTTGCGCACTTGAACGGTAAGCTGCAAGCCGAGCTGCGCCTTTTCCGAGGCGATCATCAAGGTATGCACGTCGGAGATTTGACCCGTGACGAATTGTTCGTTTAACGCCTTCACTTGCTTCTCTTGATTATCTACCGCTTGTAATGCATTTTCTAAGATATTGCCGAACGATTCTGTGACCTTAGTCACATCGCCGAGCTTCGCCGCGCCGGTACCGCCGTTACTTGCGATGCCGGATATCGCCAATGGTTTCACGCCCGATACTTCCATCGGTTTCTCTCCCTCGTATCCTCTAATAAGTAAAGTCTTACCGATTATCTTCCGATTTCGAGCGCCTTCGTAATGAACGACTTGGACGCGTTCAGCGCGGTCACGTTCGCCTCGTAAGAACGGGTGGCGGATATCATATCCACCATCTCCTTCAGCACGTCGACGTTCGGCATCAAAACGAAGCCGTTCTCGTCGGCGTCCGGGTGCGTCGGATTGTACACTTGCTTATAGGGCGCGGGATCGTCGTAAATGCGAGTCACCTTCACGCCTTCCCCCGTATTTTCGCGCATTTTGCCGTTCAAGACGTCGGCGAAAGAAGCCTGTCCTTTCGGCTCCATGACTACAAGTTTACGAGAATACGGAACCCATTTGCCATCTACAAATTTTCCCCTCGTTGTTTCGGCGTTGGCAATATTGGAAGCGATGACGTCCATGCGCAAGCGCTGGGCCGTCAATGCCGAAGAACTAATGTCAAAGCCGTTCGTAAGCCGCATTATCTAGCCTCCAATGCCGTCTTCGTTAATTTGATCTCATGAGAAACTTGCTGCACTAACGTGTTATAGCGGAGTTGGTTTTTCGCCATGGCCGACATCTCCGAATCGATGTCGACGTTGTTCAAGTTATTATTCATGACAGAATTTTCATCAATTGTAATAATTGGCTCAACTTCTTTCCCGCCTCTGCCGATATATATATGGCGGGGGTCCGTACGACGGCCGACGATGCCGCCGGGCATCCCGTTCATGGATTGTTGAAGCAGCGTCTCGAATTGAACTTCGGAGCGCTTGAAGCGCGGCGTGTCGACATTCGCGATATTGTTCGCGATGACGGCTTGCCGCAGACTCGACGCGTCGAGCGTCCGCTCCAACAAGCGGAAGTGGCTTCCGTTTACGTTAAGCACAAGGGTCCCCCTTCCTATACGAAAGTGATATAGATTTCCTAAAAAACTCGCACTTGATTTAGGTCAGATAATCTTATTCCACAGTCCTTGTTTTTTTTCCTTCTTTATTCGACATTTTTTATCGAAATTTCTGCTCCCTTTGTAGGATTTTGTTGGAATTGCGTCGAAAGGCGCAAAAAAAGGCCCGCCTCGCAAAAACGAGGTAGGACCTTTCGCCTATATCGACCAAGTCTCTAGGTAGTTGCTTCTCGAGAAATCCCAGGTTTTACAATTTGCTCGACGAGCTGATCGTTCAGGATCTTAATGTACGTTCCCTTCATGCCGAGCGACCGCGTTTCGATGACGCCGGCGCTCTCCAGCTTGCGCAGCGCGTTGACGATAACGGAACGCGTGATGCCGACTCGATCCGCCACCTTGCTCGCCACGAGCAAGCCTTCCTTGCCGTTCAGCTCCTCGAAAATATGCTCCACCGCCTCGAGCTCGCTGAAGCTGAGCGAACCGACCGCGACCTGTACGGCCGCCTTCGTTCTCGCCTCCAGCTCGCTCTCCTCGGCCCGCTCTCGCAAAATCTCCATCCCGACGATCGTCGAGCCGTACTCCGCCAAAATCAGGTCGTCGTCGCCGAACGGAGACTCCGCGCGCGTAATCAGCAGCGTTCCGATCCGGTCGCCGGCGCCGAGGATCGGCACGACCGTTACGTACCGATCCTCCATCAGCTCGTGCACCTTCTCGACGAGGTTGCGGTACGGACTGTCGTCGTCCGTATTGCCGGTCGTCTCGTCGATGCTGGAGAACCAATGGTTCGCTTCCTGCGGAAAGCGTCGGTCCTCTAGAACGAATCTGGCGAGGTCTGCCCCTTGCGGATTCCGCGCCAGGCCGCAGCCGAGTATTTTCCCTTTGCGGCTGACGACGAATACGTTCGCGTCGATGACGTCCCGCAGCACCTCTCCCATCTCCATGAAGTTGACGGACGTGCCGGCCGCTTTTTGCAGCAGTTTATTCAACCGCCTCGTTTTGGATAACAATGTCATGTTGATGCACTCAAGCCTCTCGAGATTATAGGATATACTGACTTAAATCGCGGTTTTTCGCTACTTCGCCGAGCTTCTCCCGCACGTATTCCGGCGTGATGACGATGTTCTCCAGCGTAATATCGGGCGCTTCGAAGCTCAGATCCTCCAGCAGCTTCTCAAGAATCGTATGCAGTCGTCTCGCGCCGATATTTTCGGTATTTTGATTCACTTCCGCGGCGATTCGCGCGATTTCCGAGACGGCTTCCGGCGAGAACTCGACCTCGATGCCCTCGGTTCGCAGAAGCGCGGCGTATTGCTTCGTCAGCGCGTTCTTCGGTTCCTTCAAGATGAGCTCGAAGTCGCTCTGGGTCAGCGAGCTTAGTTCGACGCGGATCGGGAATCGGCCTTGCAGCTCCGGAATGAGGTCCGACGGCTTCGCCACATGGAACGCGCCGGCCGCGATGAAGAGTACGTAATCCGTCTTCACCGGTCCGTATTTCGTGACGACCGTAGAGCCTTCCACGATCGGCAAGATGTCGCGTTGCACGCCTTCTCGCGATACGTCCGGACCGTTCCCTCGCGAAGAGCTGGCGATCTTGTCGATTTCATCGATGAAGATGATTCCGGATTGCTCCGCGCGCCGGATCGACTCCTGCGTCACGTCGTCCATGTCGATGAGCTTCTGCGCTTCTTCTTGCGTCAGCACCTTGCGGGCTTCCTTGACGGTCAGCTTGCGCTTCTTCGTCCGCTTCGGCAGGAAGTTGCCGAACATCTCCTGCATATTCATGCCCATCTGCTCGTTGCCGCCGGGACCCGACAGCATGTCGAGCATGTTCGGCGCGTTCTCTTCGACCTCGATCTCGATCTGCTCGTTCTCGAGATGCCCGTTCGCCAGGTTGCGGCGCGCGATGTCGCGACGGTCGTTCAACGTCGGATCGTGTTCCTGCGGAGGCTGTTGCTGCTGCGCCTGTCCGAAAATCATCTCGAGCGGATTTTTCGGCGTCTTCTCGCGCTGCGGCGAAGGGACGAGGATCGAGACGATCCTCTCGTTGGCGAGCGCCTCCGCCCGGTCCTTGACCTTCTCCGTCCGCTCGGCCTTCACCATCCGAATCGCCGTTTCCACGAGATCGCGAACCATCGACTCGACGTCGCGTCCGACGTATCCGATTTCCGTGAATTTGGTCGCCTCGACTTTCACGAACGGCGCGTTCACGAGCTTCGCGAGGCGGCGCGCGATTTCCGTCTTGCCGACCCCGGTCGGTCCGATCATAAGCAGATTCTTCGGCACGACCTCGTCTCGGATCGACTCGTCGAGTTGACTCCGGCGGTATCGATTCCGCAGGGCGACCGCCATCGAACGTTTCGCCTTCTTCTGACCGACGATATATTTATCGAGCTCCGCGACGATTTGTCTAGGAGTATAGGCTTCATTAGATGTAGACATAAGACCTCTCTACCCCTCCATCTCTTCGACGATGATGTTATCGTTCGTATATACGCAAATCTCGGCGGCCATCTTCATGGCGGCCAAGGCGATTTCTTTCGCTTCCATATGGTCGCCCGCGTACCGCTTGAGCGCTCGCCCCGCGGATAACGCGTAGCTCCCGCCGGAGCCGATGGCGAGAACGCCGTCGTCGGGCTCGATGATTTCCCCGTTGCCCGAAATGAGCAGAAGGTGCTGCGAGTCCATGACGATCATCATCGCCTCGAGCCGGCGAAGCACTCGATCGGACCGCCATTCCTTGGCCAACTCCACCGCCGCGCGCTGCAAGTTGCCTCCGTGCTCTTCCAATTTGCCCTCGAATTTCTCGAACAGCGTAATCGCGTCGGCCACCGAGCCGGCGAAGCCGGCCGCGACCTTGCCCCGATACAGACGACGCACTTTCTTCGCGCCGTGCTTCATGACCATCGCGTTGCCGAACGTCACTTGTCCGTCCCCTGCGATCGCTCCCTTGCCCTTATGCCGAACCGCGAAGATCGTGGTGGCGTGAAAGCTCATCTCCATCGTCGCGCGTCCCCCCTTCGAAATAATTATTGTCGGTGCCTACGCTCTCGGATGAGCGCGGTTATAAATCGATTGCAGATGATCCTTCGTGACATGCGTGTACACTTGCGTCGTCGACAAATGCGCATGCCCCAGCAGCTCTTGGACCGAACGAAGGTCGGCCCCGGCCTCCAGCAGATGCGTCGCGAACGTGTGACGCAGCGTATGCGGGCTGATGTCGTTCACGTCGGCGAGCCTAGCGACGTATTTGTCCAGGATGCGACGAACGCTGCGATCGCTGAGCCGGGTGCCGTCGCGGTTCAAAAACAACGCCCGCTCCCCCGCGCCGGAGGCCGACTTCTCGAGAAGAGCGGAGCGCCCTCTCTCTACATATACGCGGAGCGCGTCCGAAGCATGTTCTCCGACCGGAACCCACCGTTCCTTGCCGCCCTTCCCGAGCACGAGCGCCATGCCGAGATCGAGACGAACCGCGTCCATGTCGAGGCCGACGAGCTCCCCGACCCGTAGACCGCTTGAATACAGAAGCTCGAACATCGCCCGGTCTCTAGCTCCGAGGGGCGTCGCTTCGTCCGGCGACGTCAGGAGCCGGAGCGTCTGGTCCGGATATAAGAACTTCGGCAGCGGCTTGTCGAGCTTCGGACTGCGAATGGCCCCCATCGGATTCGACTCGATTCGGCCTTCCTGCATCAGAAATCGAAAAAACGATCGCAGCGCGGACAGCTTTCGCGCGACGGATCGCTTCGCTAATTGCTTCTCATGCAGTCCGGCGAGGAACGTGCGCACCGTCACGTACGTGACGGCGGACAAGTCGTCGCCGGATTGCGTTCGTAGAAATTCCAAAAACTGCGATAGGTCGGAGGCGTAATGCCGGATCGTATAAGGAGAAGCGTTATGCTCCATCTCCTGAGCGAGTAAAAATCGCGTTACCCATTCGTCCGAATTCATGCCGTGATCGATCCCCCCGACGCGTGCGTATGAAGCCAATCTTGCGCTTCCTTCATCGTATCACAGCGCGAATCGCGTTTACAAGACAGGGGCTCTGACGATTGTCGAAAAATTCTGAATTCGCTCGAGCGCCCGATTCGCGATTCGTTCGTTCTTTTCCTTTTTGTTTCGGATTTTCTCGCCGAGCGGCGGGAACAAGCCGAAGTTGGCGTTCATCGGTTGGAAGTGACGGAAGTCGGCCGTCGTGATGTAGTGCGCCATACTGCCCAGCGCCGTATCTTCCGGGAAGACGAGCGGCTCTTGTCCGAGCGCGTATCGAGCGGCGTTAATACCCGCGATCAAACCCGACGCCGCGGATTCCACGTACCCTTCGACGCCCGTCATCTGGCCCGCGAAAAACAAATCGTCGCGGTCCCGATATTGATACGTCGGGCGGAGCAACTTCGGCGAGTTGATGAACGTGTTGCGGTGCATGACGCCGAAGCGGACGAATTCCGCGTTCTCGAGGCCCGGGATCATGGAGAATACCCGCTTCTGCTCGCCCCACTTCAGGTGGGTTTGGAAGCCGACTAGGTTGAACAGCGTTCCGGCGGAATTGTCCTGTCGCAGCTGAACGACCGCGAACGGCTGCTTGCCGGTGCGGGGATCGACGAGGCCTACGGGCTTCAGAGGACCGAACAGGAGCGTCTGCTTGCCCCGGCTCGCCATCACTTCGATCGGCATACAGCCTTCGAAGTATACCTCTTTCTCGAACTCCTTCAGCGGCGCCGCTTCCGCGGTCGTCAACGCTTCGTAAAAGGCGTTCCACTCCTCTTCGTTCATCGGACAGTTCAGGTATGCGGCTTCCCCCTTATCGTAGCGGGAGGCGAGGAATACTTTGTCCATGTCGATCGAATCCTTCTCGACGATCGGCGCCGCCGCGTCGTAGAAGTAGAAGTAGTCCTCCCCGGTAAGTCCGCGGATGCGTTCCGACAGCTCCGGCGACGTCAGCGGGCCGGTGGCGACGACGACGACGCCGGACGGCAGCTCCGGCATCTCTTCGGTGCGCACGTCGATGTTCGGATGCGTCCGAAGCCGGGACGTCACTTCGCCGGAAAATCCGTCGCGGTCGACGGCGAGCGCCCCGCCCGCCGGGACCGCATGCCGGTCCGCGGCGGAGAGGATGAGCGAATCGAGCAAGCGCATCTCTTCCTTCAAGACGCCGACCGCGTTGCTGAGGCCGTTCGCCCGAAGACTGTTGCTGCAGACGAGCTCCGCGAATTTATCGGTATGATGCGCCGGGGTTTTCCGAACCGGCCGCATCTCGTATAACGTGACGCGTACGCCGCTTTCGGCGATCTGCCAAGCCGCTTCGCTGCCGGCCAGCCCCGCGCCGATGACGGTCACATGCGGTTCCATGCTGCTCATATCTCCTTTACTTACGCTTCTTCTTGATCCGTATCCTGTTCCTCCTGCTTATGCGTGCACGCCGTGCATTGGATAACGGCGCCGTTGCGCGTCCGCTTCTTCACCAGCAGGGCGCCGCAATCCGGACAGGGATCGGATACCGGTTGGTCCCACGACACGAAGTCGCATTCCGGGTACACGTCGCAGCCATAGAAGACGCGGCCGCGCTTGCTCCGGCGTTCGACGATGCTGCCCTTCTTGCACTTCGGGCAAGTCACGCCGACGTCCTTGACGATCGGCTTCGCGTTGCGGCAATCCGGAAAGCCGGAGCAGGCGAGGAATTTACCGAAGCGCCCCATCTTGTATACCATGTGGCGTCCGCACTTGTCGCATTGCTCGTCGGCGATCTCGTCCTTCAGCTCGACTTCCTTCATCTCTTCTTCGGCCACTTCGAGACGCTTCTCGAACGATTCGTAAAACTCGCCGAGCACCTTCACCCAGTCGGCCTTGCCTTCTTCGACGAAGTCGAGGTCTTCCTCCATGTGCGCCGTAAATTCGACGTCCAGAATTTCCGGGAAGAACTCCTCCATCATCGCGATGACCATGTCCCCGAGCTCCGTCGGGAAGAACTTCTTCTCCTCCATCGCCGCGTAGCCTCTCCGCTGAATCGTGTCCAGTATCGGGGCGTACGTACTCGGACGTCCGATGCCGAGCTCCTCGAGGGCGCGCACGAGCCGGGACTCCGTATAACGCGGCGGCGGCTGCGTGAAGTGCTGCTTCGGAAGGATCGACTCCGCCTTCAGCTTCTGCCCCTTCTCGAGCGGCGGCAAAAACTTGTCGTCGTCGGTGACGCCGTCGTCATTGCCTTCTACGTACACCTTCATGAAGCCGGGAAACTTCACCTTCGACCCGACGGCTCGGAACAGGACGCCGCCCGCCTCGAGGTCCGCCGTCACCGTGTCCAGCACGGCCGACGTCATCTGACTCGCGACGAATCGTTCCCACACGAGCTTATACAGCCGGAATTGGTCCCTAGACAGAAACGGTTTCACCGCTTCGGGCTCGTAAGCGACGGACGTCGGGCGAATGCCCTCGTGCGCGTCTTGGGCGTTCGCGTTTTTCTTGGAGTAATTGCGAGGCGTCTCCGGCACGAACGCCGGGCCGAACTGCTTCGCGATATACTCCCGCGCTTCCTCTTGCGCGATCGGCGAGATGCGGGGGGAGTCGGTACGCATATACGTAATGAGACCGACCGTGCCTTCCTTGCCGAGATCGACGCCCTCGTACAACTGCTGGGCGATCTGCATCGTCTTGGCGGCGCGGAAGTTCAGCTTGCGCGCCGCTTCCTGCTGCATCGAGCTCGTAATGAACGGCGGCGACGGATGACGCTGCCGCTCGCGCTCCTTGATCTCGGAGACGACGAACGCATTCTTGCCGACGGCCGCGAGAATCCGATTCACCTCGGCTTCGTTCGGGAGATCCTTCTTCTCGCCGCCTTCGCCGTAAAACTTCGCTTCGAACGCGATGTTCTTCTCCGCGAGCGTCGCCGTGATCGACCAGTATTCTTCCGGCTCGAACGCCTTGATCTCCTTCTCCCGGTCGGAGATGAGCTTGACCGCGACCGACTGCACGCGGCCGGCGGACAGTCCCTTCTTTACTTTCTTCCAAAGGAGCGGACTGATCTTGTACCCGACGAGCCGGTCGAGAATGCGTCGCGCCTGCTGCGCGTTGACCAAGTCCATATTGATTTTCCGCGGCTGCTTGAACGCTTCCTTCACCGCTTGCTTCGTAATCTCATTGAACACGACGCGGCAAGGCTCGGTTTCGTCGATCTCGAGATAATGCGCCAAGTGCCAAGCGATCGCCTCGCCCTCCCGATCGGGGTCGGCCGCGAGATAGACGCGCTTGACCTTCTTGCGGGCGTCCTTCAATTCCTTAAGTACGTCACCCTTGCCGCGGATCGTAATATATTTCGGCGTAAACCCTTGTTCGACGTCTACGCCGGTCTGGCTTTTCGGTAAATCGCGGATATGCCCCATCGAAGCCTTAACGATAAACTTGCTGCCCAAGTATTTCCCAATCGTCTTCGCCTTGGCCGGAGACTCCACGATGACGAGCGTATCGGCTGCCATCTCCCCTGCACCCCATTTCCGTCATTTCATTCTTGCGATGTATCGCGAACCGGGAAGCGCCCGGATACGGTTCTTTACGAGTAACGATAACAAAACCGTGTGCAAATGTCCAAAACTGCGATTCGTGCGGACGATCATCTCATCGAGCGTCGCCGCTTCGGCCCCCATCGCCTCGAGCAGTTCGACCTCTTCCGGCGTAAGCGCTTCGTCTTCCTTGGCGGCGCCTCGCGCCGTCTTGGCGATGCCGAATTCGGCCAAAATATCGTCCGGCGACGCCGCCATGAGAGCGCCCGCCCGAAGCAGCCGATAGCAGCCTGCGCTCTTCGGCGAGGTGACGAGCCCGGGCACGGCGAAGACGTCCCGGCTCGCGTTCGTCGCGCACTTCGCCGTATGCAGCGAGCCGCTCTCCGACGCCGCTTCCACGACGATCAACGCTCGCGAGATGCCCGCGATCAGCCGATTGCGCCACGGGAACGTCAGCTTCGACGGCTTCGCGTCCCAGCTGTACTCGCTGACGACGAGGCCGCGCTTCGCGATGGCGCGCTGCAGCGGTTCGTGCTCCGGCGGGTAACAGACGTTCAGTCCGTTGCCGAGCACGGCGATCGTCGCCCCCGTCGACCGCATCGCGCCTGCGTGCGCGTAGCTGTCGATACCGCGGGCGAGGCCGCTGACGACGCTTACCCCCGCTAGAGCAAGCTCCGCGCCGAACCACTCGGCCACTTCCCGGCCGTACGCGGTCGGGTGCCGCGTGCCGACGATGCCGCAGCAATTGCGCTGCAGCAGCGAGACGTCGCCCTGCGCGTACAGCACCCACGGCGGCTTCTCGATGCCGTGACGCAGCAGCGGGGGATACGTCGGATCGAAGTATGTGATCGGAACGACGCCGCGACTCTCGTAGAACCTAAGTTTACCTAGAATGTATTCATTCGTCAAAAGCGTTTGGATTCGCGCCGCTTTGCTCCTCGGAACGTCCGTCCCGGCCAAGAGCTCCGTCGCGGGGCGATCCAAAAAGCTGCGGAAATCCGGCACCGCGTCCACGATCTGTCGCATCGTCTCCCAACCGATGCCCTCCATCTCGTGGATCGCCAGCATGATTTGGTTTTCGTTCAACGTCGATCCCTCCCCGGAAAATGAAAAAAACCTCCCGCCTTCGGCTTGTCCGCCGAAAACGAGAGGTTGCTTACCTGCTCGGATGGTAAAGCTTCTATTAAATTATTTGCGAACGATGCACTTCTCGAGCAGACCCTTCTCCTCGAGCACCGATACGAGCGTCGAGCCCATCTCGGACGGCGTCGGAGCGACCTTCATGCCGCAGCGCTCCATCGTCGCGACCTTCTCGGCCGCCGTGCCCTTGCCGCCGGACACGATCGCGCCCGCGTGGCCCATCCGGCGTCCCGGAGGCGCCGTCTGGCCGCCGATGAAGCCGACGACCGGCTTCGTCATGTTCGCCGCGATCCACTCGGCCGCTTCCTCTTCCGCCGTACCGCCGATCTCGCCGATCATGATGACCGCATACGTCTCCGGGTCTTCGTTGAACAGCTTCAAGATGTCGATGAACTCGGAGCCCTTCACCGGGTCGCCGCCGATGCCGACCGCGCTCGATTGGCCGATGCCGCGGGACGTCAGCTGGTGCACCGCTTCGTACGTAAGCGTACCGGAACGGGAGACGACGCCGACGTGGCCCGGGAGGTGAATGTAACCCGGCATGATGCCGATCTTGCATTCGCCCGGCGTGATGACGCCCGGGCAGTTCGGCCCGATTAGGCGCGTCTTCTTGCCTTCCATGTACTTGCTTACGCGAACCATGTCGAGCACCGGAATGCCTTCCGTGATGCAGATGACGAGATCGAGTTCGGCGTCGACCGCTTCCATGATCGAATCCGCGGCGAATGCCGGCGGAACGTAAATCACGGACGTATTCGCGTCGGTCGCCGCTTTCGCTTCCTTCACGGTATTGAACACGGGGAGCGATACCGTCGAACCATTTTCCAGCGTAAAGTCGACCTTCGTGCCGCCCTTGCCCGGCGTAACGCCGCCGACCATCTGGGTGCCGTAGTCGAGGCCGCCCTTCGTATGGAACATCCCGGTCGAACCGGTGATGCCTTGGGTAATGACGCGGGTATTCTTGTTAACTAAGATACTCATGGGTACTCCTCACATCCTTATAGTATAATGAGGCTCTACTTCACAAGAGCGACGATCTTCTGCGCGCCGTCCGCCATCGAATCGGCAGCCGTAATGTTGAGGCCCGACTCGTTGAGGATCTTCTTGCCGAGCTCCACGTTCGTGCCTTCGAGACGCACGACGAGCGGCTTGTCGAGGCCGAGCTGACGCGCCGCGCCGACGACGCCGTTCGCGATGACGTCGCACTTCATGATGCCGCCGAAGATGTTGACGAAGATGCCCTTCACCTTCGCGTCGGAGAGGATGATCTTGAACGCTTCCGTGACCTTCTCTTCCGTAGCGCCGCCGCCGACGTCGAGGAAGTTCGCCGGCTCGCCGCCGTAATATTTAATGATATCCATCGTCGCCATCGCGAGGCCGGCCCCGTTGACCATGCAACCGATGTTGCCGTCGAGAGCGACGTACGACAGATCGAATTTCGACGCTTCGATTTCCTTCTCGTCTTCTTCGTCCAAGTCGCGAAGCTCGACGATGTCCTTATGACGGAACAGCGCGTTCGAATCGAAGTTGAGCTTCGCGTCGAGCGCCATGACGTCGCCGTCGCCCGTGACGACGAGCGGGTTGATTTCCGCGATGGAGCAATCCTTCTCGACGAACGCTTGGTACAGCGCCGTCATGAAATGAACCGCCTTGTTCACGAGCGGACTCGGAATGTTGATCGCGTACGCCAGCTTGCGCGCTTGGAACGCCGCGAGACCGATGGACGGATCGACGACTTCCTTGAAAATTTTCTCCGGCGAATGCTCGGCCACTTCTTCGATTTCCGTGCCGCCCTCTTCCGAAGCCATCATGACGACGCGCCCCGTCGCCCGGTCGACGACGAGACCTATGTAGTATTCTTTCTTGATATCGCAGCCTTGCTCGATCAAGATTCGCTTCACTTCTTTGCCTTCCGGCCCGGTCTGGTGCGTCACCAGCGTCTTGCCGATCAACTCGGATGCATAATTGCGAACGTCGTCGAGGCTCTTTGCAATTTTAACGCCTCCGGCTTTACCGCGGCCGCCGGCGTGGATTTGCGCTTTCACGACAGTCACCGGCGTGCCGAGCTTCTTCGCCGCTTCCACCGCCTCGTCCGGGGTGAACGCCACGTAGCCTTCCGGAACTTTCACGCCGTACTGCTTGAGCACCGCTTTCGCTTGATACTCGTGAATGTTCATCTCGAAACCTCCTATTCGATTCTCTGGACACAACTTCTCTATTGTATCACGAACGTGAAACATTTTCCTCTTTCGCGCGCGTCGATTCGACATTAAATTTGGTTGTACCCCTAATAACTTTTCCCAATAGCGGCGGATTAACAAGAACTTTGGTGAAAAATTTAATTTCTCGGGAAAATGTGGTATACTCCTCGCAAACGAGCAAGCGATGAGGAAGCACCTCTCCTTCGAAGCATTACATTCGAAGAAGGGGTGTTTTTTTATGTACGGAACCTGTTACGGGGCATGCATGCACGGCATCGACGGGCGGACGGTGACGGTGGAGATCGACCTGGCCAACGGGTTGCCCGCGTTCTCTATCGTCGGTCTGCCCGACAACGCGGTGCGCGAATCGACGGAGCGCGTGCGCGCCGCGCTGAAGAACGGCGGATTCGAGTTTCCGATGCGGCGGATTACCGTCAACCTCGCGCCGGCCGACGTGCGCAAGGAAGGCGCGTCGTTCGATCTCGCGATCGCGGTCGGCATCCTGCTCGCGAGCGGCCAGTGGCCGGCGAGCGTCGCCGACGGCGCGATGTTTCTCGGCGAGCTCAGCCTGCTCGGCGACGTGCGGCCCGTGCCAGGCGTCCTGTCGATGGCGCTCGCCGCGAAGGATGCCGGCCTTGCGCGCATCGTCGTGCCCGCGGAGAACGCGCGGGAGGCGTCGCTCGCGGGCGGCATCGACGTCGTGCCGGTCGCGCGGCTGCGCGACGTGCTCGACGCGGCGCTCGGCGTCGACTACGCCGGCGAGCAGTCGCGGACGGCGGACGATCGGAACGCTGCGGCCGGCGACTCGGACGAACTCGACTTCTCCGACGTGGTCGGGCAGATGCAGTCGAAGCGGGCGCTCGCGATCGCCGCGGCCGGGCGGCACAACATCGTCTTCATCGGTCCGCCGGGCTCCGGGAAGACGATGCTGATGCGTCGGCTCGCCACCATTCTTCCGCCGCTCGAGGACGACGAGGCGCTCGAGGTGACGAAGATCTACAGCGCGTCGGGCCAGCTCGCCGACCGCGGGGCGCTCGTCCGGCGCCGGCCGTTCCGCTCGCCCCACCATACGATATCGCCCCAAGGGCTCATCGGCGGCGGGGCGACGCCTCGCCCCGGCGAAGCGAGCCTCGCGCATCGCGGCGTCTTGTTCCTCGACGAGCTGCCGGAGTTTCCTCGGACGGCGCTGGAATCGCTCCGCCAGCCGCTCGAGGACGGGGCGGTGACGATCGCGCGGGCGCGCGGCGCGTTCACGTACCCCGCCCGTTTCGCGCTCGCGGGGACGATGAATCCGTGCCCGTGCGGTTACGACGGCTACGAAGAAGGCGGCCGGTCCTGCACGTGCTCCCTCCCCCGCAAGCTGGCGTATTTGTCGCGGTTGTCGGGGCCGCTCATGGATCGGATCGACATGACGATGGACGTGCCGCGGCTGCGGCCGGAAGAGGCGGAGCTGCGCATGCGCGAAGGCGAATACGGAGCCTTAGGCGGTCCCCGATGGGATACGAAGTCGCTGATCCGGCTCGTCGACAAGGCGCGGGCGGCGCAGCGGGAACGATATGCGGGGCTTGGCATCCGCTCGAACGCGGAGCTGTCCGGCAAGCTGCTGCATCGATTTTGCCGGCTCGGCGCCGAGGCGTCCGGCAAGCTGATGCGCGCGTACGGCGCGCTGGAGTTCAGCGCCCGGGCGCATGACCGGGTGCTCAAGGTGGCGCGAACGATCGCGGACGCGGAAGGGTCGGAACGGATCGAGCCGGAGCATATGAACGAGGCGCTGACGTATCGGGCGTTGGACTTTCGCCGGCAGCGTCTGCGGGACGGGGATATGAAAGAAGCGACATCGCCCGCGGGAGGCGATTAGAACGCGTTGTCGACGTGGTTGATGGAGACGGACCTGCCGTCCGCGTCGAGCACGACGCCGATACAGTCGAACCGGACGGCGGCGGGGGCCGACGGCAGCCGCTGCAAGTACGACTGCGCGCATCGGCGCAGCGTCGCTTGTTTCTTCGGGGTGATCGACTCGAGCGGCGCGCCGAAGCGGCCCAGCGTGCCCTCCGAACGGGTGCGCACCTCGACGAAGACGAGCGCGCCGTCCTTCGCCTCGGCGACGAGGTCGACCTCGCCGTAACGGCAGCGCCAGTTGCTCGCGACGACGGCGTACCCGA
Organism: Paenibacillus antri; assembly: GCF_005765165.1. Classification (NCBI taxonomy): domain Bacteria; kingdom Bacillati; phylum Bacillota; class Bacilli; order Caryophanales; family Paenibacillaceae; genus Paenibacillus; species Paenibacillus antri. Next base: position 69,166 of record NZ_VCIW01000018.1, read on the forward strand.
CGCTTCGGAGATACGCGGCCGCCGCCGCTTCGCCGGCCGCGCCGGTCGCCTTCCTTCGTCCTCCGTTCATCGATCCCCGTCCTTCCTCGTCGCCCGATCTTGCGCCGCTTGGTCCGCACGGTAGACGAAGCTTAGTATTTCCGCGACGAGCCGGTACAGCTCCGGCGGAATTTCTTGCTCAAGGTCGAGCTTGGAGAGCACCTCGACGAGCGAAGCGTCCTCCCGCACCGGGACGCCGTTCTCGGCGGCGATCGCCACGATCCGCTCGGCCGTCTCGCCCTTCCCCTTCGCCTTGACGACCGGCGCGGCCGCGGCGTCCTTCGAATACGACAGGGCGACCGCTTGTTTCGGTTGCGATGATTTCGTCATACGCGAAAGTCGACTCCTTTGTACTTCGGCGGGGCGTACGCCGATGAGACGTTCATCTGCCCGCCCGGCGCCTGCGACTCTGCGTCGGTCGCGGCAGTCTCCTTCGGCTTTGCGGAGTGCTTGAACGTCAGGAGCTGATACCCGATCTCCCGCAGCGCCCCTTCCATCCCCGACTTCTGCGTCTCCATCAACGCTTGCGCGGCTGGATGATCGTTCCAGACGTGCAGCCCGACGATCTTGTTCATCACCGTTACGTCGACCCACGTTTCGCCGAGCGAGGCGAGCGACAACTGGAACCACAGGCGGCAGTTGTCCGCGTCGAGCTCGCCCTTCTTCCCGCGCCGGGTATGGATTTGCACCGACGCATTGCCGTCGCCTTCGCCGTCGCGCCCCTTCAGCGGGACGAACATCGTGACGTGCGCGAACGGCGCGGACTTGTCTTGGGCCATGAGCAGCTGCTGGCCCGTTATCGACTGCAGCGCCGTTTGCGCCGCTTCTTTGAGCGCCGGAGGCACGTCGGCGTCCGCCGCGATTTGCGACAGCAGCGACTTCAGCGTCTCGACGGGCGCCTTGTCGGCCGCGGAGGACGGCGACGCGGCCCCGTCCGCGGCGTGGGCGGCGGTCGGCGGCGCCGGAGGCGGCAGCACGTCGAGCGGCCGGAGCGGGCGCTCCGCAAGCGGCGAAGGCTTCGGCGCTTCGCCGCCTTCCGGCGCATCCATAGGCTGCGACTGCGCTGCCGCCTCCTGCGCTGGCCGCGGCGGCGGCGAAGCGGCGAGCTTCAGCCATTCGCGCTCCGCGTCGACGCCGAGCAGCTTCAGGAACGACAGCAGCGGCGGTCGTTCCGGGGCGGCCGGCGGCGGAGCGCTCGTCGGCGCGCCGCCGGGCGCGGGCAACGCCGACGCGGGCGCCCCGGTCGCGGCCGGCCCCGGCGCTTGCGCCGTCGGCGCGGCCGCCTGCGGTCCCGCGGCGCTCGCCGGCGCCCCAGGCGCCGCAGCGGCCCCGGGCGCGCTAGGCGGCGCCCCCGCCCCGGCGGCCGGCGCCCGCGCGCCGCCGGCATCCGCTGCCGCCTGCGGCCGCAGCGCCTCCCCCAGCAGCGCGTCCGCGCGCTGCAGCACCTCCAGCAGGCGCGTCGCCGCCTGCTTCGCCGCCGCGCTCGTCCCCGGCGCGGCCAGCGCGTCCCGCGCGCCCGTCTCGAGCGCGCGATGCAGCTCCGTCGGCGACGGTCCCGTCATCGCCGTATGCAGCGCGCGCACCGTCTCCGCGGTCGGCGGCAGTCCGCGCTTCGCCGCGGTCGCGGCGGCGCGCAGCAGCGCGTCCGTCTCGGCGTCGCCGGAGGGCGCCAGCGCCTCGACCGCCGACGCGACCGCCCCGTTCGTCGCGCGCGACATCGGCACGCCCTCCTCGTGAAGCACGCGCACGACGGCGCGGTTCAGCGGCGTATCCTTCATGCCGAAATTCTTCAACACGCCCGCGAACGACTCCGTCGCGATGTCGACCGTCGAAGCGGACAACGGCTTCAGCAAGACGGCGAGCGAGCCGGAATCCGGCTGCACCTGAAACAGCGTCGCCTGACCGACCGGAATCGGCGTCTCCAGCTTGGCGCGCATCGTCGTCCCGCCTATATTGAGCAGCGCTTCGTTTTCCGCGAACAGCTGCAGCACGATGCCCCGAACGACCTGCCCGGGTTTCAACTCGAGCGTCTTCGGCTCCGCGGGCGCCGCATCGCCCAGCGCCGCGCGCATCAATCGACCGACGTCCATCTTCCCGTCCCCTTCCGTCCGGATCTTGCGAATATCCTTATATATCGACGGCGAATCCCGAATTCGTTACGTGTTTTTCCCAATCCGCGATCCGTTCGCGGATTCCCGCGTATCCCGAGGATTAAAATAATTCCAGCTGCTCCATCCGTTCCGCGAACAGCTTGCCGAGGAACGACTGCCGATGCATCGGGCTCGCGCCGAACGCGAGCAGCCGCTCGCGGTGCAGCTTCGTCGCGTAGCCCTTATGTCCGGCGATGCCGTATTCCGGATACAGCGCATCCCACTCCCGGCACAACCGGTCCCGGGTCACCTTCGCGACGACCGACGCCGCGGCGATCGACAACGACAAGGCGTCGCCGTGAATGATGGCCGTCTGCGGCACGTCGACATCCACCGATTCCGCGTCGACCAACAAATGATCCGGCGTAAGTCCTAACGCGCGAACGGCCTTCTTCATCGCGAGCCGCGACGCCTGGCGAATATTGATCGCATCCACCGTCTCGGCGTCGACGCGCCCGACGCCGATGGCGATCGCCCGTTCCTCGATCAACGGCAGCAGCGCTTCGCGCTGCTTCTCCGTCAGCTTCTTCGAATCGTCCACGCCTTCGAGCGAGCAGCCCGCCGGCAAGACGACCGCCGCCGCGACGACGTCGCCGAACAGGCAGCCTCGCCCGACCTCGTCCACCCCCGCGACGTGCGCGCGGCCGGCGGTCCATAATTCATTTTCGTATGTAAGCATAACCCCGATCCTCCAACGAAACAGCGATAATAACCCCCATTGTACAGCAAAAAAAGCCCATCGTCTTCGATGAGCTCTTCCCAATGTTTCCCGCCGCACGCGGCGAACGCGCGCCGATCGAATTATACTAAACCCGGCAGCTCCAACGTAATCCGCCCCAGCTTGCCGCTTCGCAAATCGTGCAGGAAGACGTCGGACGCCTTGGCCAGATTGATCTTCCCGCCGCTCATGACCGCGCCGCGCCGGCGGCCGATCGCTTCCAGCAGCTCGACGACCTGGTTCGGATCTTCGAGATCCTCCGGAAGGGTTTCGATCCCGTACCGCTCCTGGAACACGCCCGGATACCGCTTGCATAGAAACTTCGCCGTGAAGAACGCCACGTCTTCCGAATTCAAGATTTCGTCCCGGATCGCTCCCGTCGCCGCCAATCGAAACCCGACTTGCGGATCTTCGAACTTCGGCCACAGAATGCCCGGCGTATCGAGCAAATCCATCTCCTTGCCGAACTTGATCCACTGCTGCCCCTTCGTCACGCCCGGCCGGTCCCCGGTCGCGGCGACGGCTCGCCCGGCGAGCCGGTTGATGAGCGTCGACTTGCCGACGTTCGGAATGCCGACGATCAACGTGCGGATCGGACGGGGCTCCATCCCTTTCTTCCGCCACGCCTCGTACTTCGGCGCCATGAGCTCCTTCGCCCGAGGCAAGATGTCGCGCACGCCGGTTCCCGTGCTCGCGTCGATCGGAAGCACCCGCACTTGATCCGCCGCCAGCTTCTCGACCCACCGTTCGGTCGCCGCCGGATCCGCCAGATCGCTCTTATTGAGCAGTACCAGACGGGGCTTCTGGCCGAGAATGTCGCCGATCATCGGATTGCGGCTCGAAGCCGGCAATCGGGCGTCGAGCAGCTCGATCGCCACGTCGATCAATTTCAGCTTTTCTTCGATTTGCCTTCGTGCCCGGGTCATATGTCCCGGAAACCATTGAATCGTCATCGCTTGCGCCCTGCCTTCTATCGCAGCCGTCCTCGAAGCGGAACGAACGTCCACGCTCCGGGCGGTCGATTAATGATGTCCGATCAACCGAATGTCCCCGATCGGCCAAATGACGACATCCGCCCGCCCGACGATTTCCTCGTACGGGACGAACCCGATATCCCGGCTGTCGTGCGAATTCGGCCGGTTGTCGCCCATTACGAACACATGCCCTTCCGGGACCGTCTGGGCCGAGAAATCTTTGTTATTGTAGGTTCCCCCCGACGCCGCGGCCGTATCCACCGGCTCCCGGATATACGGCTCCGGCAGCGGCTCCCCATTGACGAGCACCGTGTCGCCGCGCACCTCGACCGTCTCCCCGGGCAGCGCGACGACGCGCTTGATGTAATCCGCGTCGTATCCGGAATGAAAGACGAGCACCTCGCCGCGCTGAGGCTTGCGGATGTCGTACAATATCTTATTCACGATGATACGCTCCCCGGTATGGAAATTCGGCTGCATCGACGGCCCGTCCACGATATAGGGGGAAAACAGAAACCAACGAATGACGACGACGAGCACGCCGGCGACGATCAACGCCTTCGCCCAGTCGACCGCTTCCCGCTTCCACTCCGAAGCGGAGGATTGTTGTTGCCGAGACTCTTGCTCCTCCATGACGTCGGTCCTCCCGAAGCGTAAAAAGATTTTGGGATAAAGAAAAAGGACTTGGTGTGATGAACCTTACCAAGCCCCCTGTATTCTTATCGAATTTCTTTAATTCTCGCCGCTTTACCGCGCAGGTTGCGCAGGTAGTACAACTTCGCGCGACGAACTTTACCTCTGCGAAGCACTTCGATCTTATCGACGCGCGGGCTGTGAAGCGGGAACGCTCTCTCGACGCCTACGCCGTAAGAAATCTTACGAACCGTATACGTCTCGCTGATACCGCCGCCGCGACGCTTGATAACGACGCCTTCGAAAATCTGGATCCGCTCGCGCGTTCCCTCTTTAACCTTTACGTGCACGCGAAGCGTGTCGCCGGGGCGAAAGTTCGGGAGATCGCTGCGAAGCTGCTCGCGAGTGATTTCTTGAATCAGGTTGCTCATGGTTTGACCTCCTTCCGCCATAGGCGTTCGTATCGCTCCCGGAATGTCAGGCATTCCGTTCTCTGCTTAATAGAGGACCGCCCGTTCCTTCAAAACACACAACTAAGATCATAGCACAGCGCCCAGAAAAAGACAAGTGGAAACTCCCGGATTCGTTTCATCGTTTTCGACTTTCCGTTCCCGGTTTCCGAAGAGCCGTTCACGCTCTCCGGATTATTTCGTTTCCTTTTCCTTCTCTTCTTCCTTCCACCGTTCGATCAGCTTCCGCTCTTTGTCGTTCAGCTCCGCGCGTTCGAGCAAGTCCGGGCGGCGGCGCCACGTCCGGTACAGCGACTGCTCCCGGCGCCAAGCGTCGACGTTCACGTGATGGCCCGAGATCAGCACGTCGGGCACCTTCCATCCCCGAAACTCGGCGGGACGCGTGTAGTGCGGATGCTCGAGCAGACCGGTGCTGTAGCTGTCCGTAACCGAAGAAAGCTCGTTCCCGAGCGCTCCCGGCAGCAGCCGCGTGACGCTGTCGACGATGGCGCACGCCGCGATCTCGCCGCCCGTAAGCACATAGTCGCCGATCGAAATTTCGTCGGTGACGAGATGCTCCCGGATTCGTTCGTCATACCCCTCGTAATGGCCGCATACGAGAATGATATGGTCTTCCTTAGCGAACTCCTCCGCCTTCCGCTGCGTATACGTCTCGCCCTGCGGGCACATCAGCACGACGCGCGGCGCCCGCGGCTCCCGTTCCCCCGCCTCGGCGCGCGCCGCGGCGACGACGTGCTCGACCGCGTTGAAGATCGGCTCCGCCTTCAGCACCATGCCGCCGCCGCCGCCGTACGGATAATCGTCGACGGTATGATGCTTGTTTCCGGAAAATTCGCGGAAGTTGATCGCGTTCAGCGAGACGATGCCCTTCTCCTGCGCCTTGCCGAGAATGCTCGTCGTGAACATGCCGGAAAACATCTCGGGAAACAACGTCAACACGTCGAACCTCATTCGAGCAACCCTTCCATCAATCGGATCGTGACGACCTTCCCCGCCACGTCCACGTCAAGCACGACGTCCGCAATGTAAGGGATGTACGCCGTCTTCCCGTTCGTCCGCTTCACGACCCACACGTCGTTGGCGCCCGGCCGCAAAATATCGGTGACGACCCCGACCGCCTCGCCTTCCTCGGTCCGTACGTCGCAGCCGATAATGTCGTGGAAGTAAAACTCGTCCCGATCCAGCTTCGCGCGTTCTTCCGACGATACCTTCAGGCTCCAGCCCTTATAAGCTTCCACTTCATTGATATTGTCGAATTCTTTGAATTTCACGATGTATACCGTCTTTTGCGGTCGCGCGGTTACGACGGTAAGCGGCATCGTCTTGGCTTCGTCCGGAGAGACCAGCAGCAGTCCCGCGCCGCTCTTGAAGCGCTGCTCCGGGAAGTCCGTCTCCGGCCACACCTTGAGCTCGCCGCGGATGCCGTGCGTGTTCGCGACCTTGCCGACGGTCAACAGTTTCGGTTTCATGATTGTCCTCGCTTTTCCTTGGGGAAGTCCGCGGATAGATACGCAAGAGGGCTAGGACCCGTGTCCTAACCCTCTCGTTCATTATGATGCGATTTCCACGGCGATTCGCTTGCCGCTCTTCGCGGAAGCGGACGTCACGACGACGCGCACCGCTTTGATGATTCGGCCGCCCTTGCCGATGACCTTGCCCACGTCCTCCGGATGAACGGTAAGTTCATAGAGGACGGAATCGTCGTCTTCCGTTACATCCACGCGCACGTCGTCCGGATGGTCGACCAACCCTCTGACGAGTGTTCGTACCAATGCTTCCATCTCGCACCTCCGTGCCGCCGCGATTACTTCTGCAGCTTGGACTCGTGGAACTTCGTCATAATGCCGGCCTTGCTGAACAAGTTGCGAACCGTGTCGGACGCTTGCGCGCCGCTTTGGAGCCACTTCAGCGCCTTCTCCTCGTCAAGCGTTACCGCTTCGGAGGAAGCAAGCGGATTGTATGTGCCGATCTCTTCGATGAATCGACCGTCGCGCGGGGAGCGCGAGTCGGATACGACCACGCGATAGAAAGGTGCCTTGTGAGCGCCCATACGCTTCAAACGGATACGTACTGCCATGAAACTGTCACCTCCTTCAAAGGATGAACCGCATCGGCGAAAATATACGCTTCGCCCGATATCGATCTATGATCAGAACGGGAATCGTCCGCCGCCGCCGAAACCGCCGCGTCCGCCCTTCATCATCTTCTTCATTTGCTTCGAACCCTTGCCGCCCATCATGCCCGAGAGAGACTTCATCATCTTCTTCATGTCCTCGAACTGCTTGAGCAGCCGGTTCACGTCGGCCACCGTCGTGCCGCTGCCGGCCGCGATGCGCTTGCGGCGCTTCGCGTCGATGACGACAAGCCCTTGCTTCTCCGCTTTCGTCATGGACAGCACGATCGCTTCCGTTCGCGACATCTGCTTCGGGTCGATCTTCGCGTTCTGCAGCTGCTTCATATTGCCCATGCCCGGAAGCATCTCGAGGATGTTCTCGATCGGGCCGAGCTTCTTCACTTGCTGCATCTGCTCCAGGAAATCTTCGAACGTAAATTCCGCCTTGCGGAACTTCCGCTCCATCTCCTTCGCCTTCGACTCGTCGAGATTCATCTGCGCCTTCTCGATGAGCGACATCATGTCGCCCATGCCGAGAATCCGGGACGCCATCCGCTCCGGATGGAACGGCTCGAGCGCGTCGAGCTTCTCGCCCATCGCCGCGAATTTGATCGGCTTGCCTGTGACGGCTTTGACCGAAATCGCGGCCCCGCCTCTCGTATCGCCGTCGAGCTTCGACAGGACGACGCCCGTCAGCTCGAGCTGCGAGTTGAAATGTTCGGCGACGTTCACGGCGTCCTGACCGGTCATGGCATCGACGACGAGCAAGATTTCGTCCGGCTTCGTCGCCTCGCGGATGTTATGAAGCTCGCCCATCAACGTCTCGTCGATGTGAAGCCGGCCCGCGGTATCGATAATGACGTAATCGTTGCCGTGCTCCTTCGCGTGGGCCAGTCCCGCCTTCGCGATGTCGACGGGATTCGCTTGATCTCCTAGCGTAAATACCGGCGCCTTCACTTGTTCGCCGAGCACCTGGAGCTGCTTGATCGCCGCCGGACGGTAGACGTCCGCCGCGACGAGCAGCGGGCGATGGTTTTGCCCAAGCAGCATCTTCGCCAGCTTGCCGGTCGTCGTCGTCTTGCCCGCGCCTTGGAGACCGACCATCATGACGACCGTCGGCGGCCGGTTCGAGCGAGCGAGCTTCGATTGAGAGCCGCCCATCAGCTCGGTCAGCTCTTTGTTGACGATGTTCACGACCGTCATCGCCGGATTGAAGCCCTTCTCGAGCGTTTGCCCGACCGCTTGTTCTCTCACCTTCGCGACGAAATCCTTCACGACTTTGAAGTTCACGTCCGCTTCCAACAATGCGAGCCGCACCTCGCGAAGCGCTTCGTTCACGTCGTCCTCGGTCAGCTTCCCTTTGCCTCTCAGCTTGCTGAATACGTTCTGCAGTCGGCTGGACAATCCTTCGAACGGTGCCATGGGCCGCCCCCCTTTCCTACAATGCTGCTTCTAAATTACCGACATCAACTCGCGAAGCCGCTCTCTTGCGCGTTCCGCCTCCGGGGAAGGGCCGAGCTTCCCGAGCTCGTCCTCCACCCGCTTCGCGGCCGCCTCGCGGCGTTCGTGCTTCGCGAGCAGCTGCAGCTTCGCTTCGTATTCTTCGAGCGCCGTCTCGGCGCGCTTGATATGTTCATAGATCGCTTGTCTCGATACGGAAAATTGCTCCGCGATCTCGCCGAGCGAGTAATCGTCATGGAAGTAAAACTCAAGGAACGTCCGTTGTTTCTCCGTCAACAGCGGTTCGTAGAAGTCGAACAGCGAGTTGATGCGGTTCGTCTTGGCCAGCGCGTCGCGCTCCCGCTCCGTCATCCGGTAAGTCCCTCCGCCCGTTCCCGACGTCGTCAAGTCCTAGCGCTTTACAGCGACATTCGTTAGTGTACCGGATAGCCCGAACGTTGTCAAGGTTCAATCCTTGATAGGCGGATTTCCGATATGATACAGTTGCAATCATAGGGAGGGGAACGGTACATGGAGCTTGAACTCTTTTCGTTGAACGTCGGCAAGCCGACGACTGTGCTGTATAAAGGGAGAGAAGTCGTTACCGCCATCGCGAAGTCTCCCGTCGCCGGGCCGTTGCGACTCGACGCGGCGCCGCTCCCGGGGGACGAACAAGCCGACGCGGTACATCACGGCGGACCGGATAAGGCGATCTGCGCGTATTGTTACGAACATTATCCTTATTGGGAACGAACCATCGGGAAGCCGCTCTCGCCCGGCGCCTTCGGCGAAAACTTCACGCTGCTCGGCGCGACGGAAGACGAGGTTCGCATCGGCGACACGTTCCGCCTCGGCGACGCTCTGCTGCAAGTATCGCAGCCGAGAGTACCCTGCTTCAAGCTGTCGGCCCGTCACGAACGGCCGACGCTGGAAGCCGAAGTGACGGCGTCGGGTTTTACAGGCTTCTACTTACGGGTTCTGAATCCGGGCGCGGTCGCCGCCGGAGACCGCCTCCGGCTCGAAACGCCTCATCCGGCCGGCGTCACCGTCGCCGAGGCGAACCGGATCATGCATCGAGATAAGCGCGATGCAGCCGGGCTTCGCAGACTGCTCGACGTCGATGCGCTCGCAGATAGCTGGCGCTCCCAATTATCCAAGCGACTGTAACGCGAAGAAGACGCCAGGCCGATGATGGGCGTTGGCGTCTTTCTTCTTTGATTAATCTCAATAATATTACACGTCGTTAACTGTTTTTGACGTTAAGTTTTCGTTCCCAACGGCCGAGGGACGCATCCGCGACGATCGCCAGCAACGCGGCGGGAACCGCGCCGGCGAAGATGCGAATATCGTTGCGCAAATTGATGCCGGCGTAAATTTCCTTGCCGAGACCGCCTCCCCCGATGAGCGGAGCGATCGTCGCCACCCCGATCGCGATGACCGCGGCTACGCGGATACCCGCGAGGAGGAACGGCAGCGACAACGGGAACTGCACCTTCCAGAGCAGCTGCCAAGCGTTCATTCCGATGCCCCGCCCCGCTTCGACGACGACCTTATCGACTTGCTTCAAGCCAACGGACGTATTCCGGATGATCGGCAGCAGCGAATATAAAAACAAGCCGACGACGACGGTTTTAAATCCGAGGCCGAGTACGATCATAAGGAGCGCCAACAACGCAAGACTCGGAAACACCTGAATGACGTTCGCCGCGCCGAGAATCCACCGCCCCAACCGTTCGCGTCTGGCGCACACCATGCCGAGCGGGATGCCGACGAGTAAAGCGAGCCCGAGCCCGGACGCCACCATCGCGATGTGATCGATCGTCATGCTTAAGATCGTATCGCCGTGCTTTGCCACGTACTCGAAGAAGTCGTTCATTGCAGCAAGCCTTTCTCTTGAAGGAATTCCTTCGCGACCTCGGCGACGTCACGCTTATTAACGTCCACCTCGAAGTTCAGCGCCGTCATCGTCTCGGTGTCGATTTGCCCGACGAGCAGCTCGACGACTTCCTTCAATTCCGGATGGCTCTCCAAGACATCGTTGCGTACGACCGCCGAGCCGTCGTACGGCGGGAAAAATTGCTTGTCGTCCTTCAGCACCTTCAAGTCGAACTCCTTCAGGCGCGGATCGGTCGTGTACGCCAAGACGACGTCGACCTCGTCGTTCGCGACCGCCTCGTATACGAGACTGATTTCCATCGGGAACGTCTCGCCGAATTCGTAGCCGTAGAACTCCTTGAACGCGCCATATCCGTCATTATCCCGCTCCAGCCAGGTCGTATCGACGCCGAGCCGCATCTCGCCCGCCGCCTCGGCCAAATCCGACACCGTCTCGAGACCGTATTGCTCGGCTACGTCCTTGCGCACGGTGAAGCCGTACGTATTCTCGAAGCCGTAGCCGTCGAACCACGTAAATCCGTAGTGCTCGTCGAAGCCGGCTTGCGCTTGTTCCATGACGCGAGCGCGGTCTTTCGTCTGTTCGATGTCGAAATACCCGTTGAAGATTTCGCCCGAATACAAGATGGACGCCATCTGAATCTCGTTTTCCTTCATCGCGTTAATGACGACCGGACTGGCGGCCAGATCGGGCACGATTTCCGCGGTCAGCTCCGTGCGGTCCTCGATCAACGCCTTATACATCTCCGCGACGATTTTCGGCTCCGTATACGTTTGGGTTCCGATCTTGATCGAGTCGCCTCCCGAACCGCCTTGCGCTCCGCATCCGGCGACCACCCCTGCGACGACGGCCGATAGTACCGCTAAACCTAGTTTTTTCATGAAACGACTCCCCCTTTGAATGCTTTTTCGATTTTTCCTAAGACGAGATCCGCCGCCAAGGCGAGCGCGATCGCCGCGGCCGCTCCGGTAAAGATGAGCTCTTCCTTGTTGACGCCGAGTCCCGAAAAGATGAGCTGCCCGAGACCGCCGGCCCCGATTAACGTCGCGAGCGTCGTCCAGCTGATGACGTATACGGTCGTCACCCGGATGCCGGACATGATGTACGGGAACGCCAGCGGCAGCTGAATGGTCCACAACCGCTGCCAGCCGCTGTACCCCATGCCTCTCGCCGCTTCCAAGATGCCGGCGTCGACCGAGCGGAACCCGGCGAACGTATTCCGGAGAATCGGCAGCAGCGAATACAAAAACAAGGCGAACACCGCCGGGCGCAGCCCGATGCCGAACAACGGAATCAATACCGCGAGCAAGGCGAGGCTCGGAATCGTCTGGAACACGTTCGCGATTCCGAAGACCGTCGTCCGGACCCATCCCGGCCGATCGCCGGAAATATACGCCCCGAGCGGTACGGCCGCGAGGCAGCCGAGCGCGACGGCGATTCCGGAAATCGTCAGATGCTCTCCCGCGGCACGCAAGACGTCGGGGTATCTGTCGAGCAGGAACGTCCAGTAATCGTTCATCGCAACGTCACGCCCCCTCCGTCGGGTAGACGTCCGCCAGATGCTTGACGACGCTGCCTCTCGTTACCATGCCGAGGAACCGGCCCTCCCGATCCGCAACGGCGACGTATGGCGCTTGATGCTCCGTCATGATCCGCAGCGCTTCGGACAGCGGCGTCCCCGACGGAAGGACGTGCGGGAACGGCCTCGCCAGCTCGGCGAGCGTCTTCGTCTCGTCCCGGTAATGCTCGAGCACGCTGTATACCGTTACGGTGCCGCGGAGCTTCTTCCATTGATCGACGACGAGCAGCGAATCGACCCGTTTGTTTTGCATGATTTTGACCGCTTCGGCCAATCCCTTGGTAGGCTGGGCCGTGACCGGCTGCGTCGTCATGACGTCGTCCACCGTCGGAATGTCCGAGAAATCCTGCCCGAGCAGACGCTTCTTCCCGACGAAGCTGGAGACGAATTCGTTGGCCGGGCGCCTTAGGATCGCCTCCGGGCTGCCCTGCTGCACGACGCGGCCGTCTTTCATGAGCACGATATGGTCCGCGATCTTGATCGCTTCGTCCATGTCGTGGGTGACGAAGACGATCGTCTTCCTCAGCTCCTGCTGCAGCCGAACGAGTTCGTCCTGCAGCTGCTCCCGGCTGATCGGGTCGAGCGCGCTGAACGGCTCATCCATCAAGATGATATCCGGCTCCGCGGCGAGCGCCCGAATGACGCCGATCCGCTGCTGCTGCCCGCCGCTCAGCTCCGACGGATACCGGTTCCGATACGTATCCGGATCCAATCCGACGAGCTCGAGCAGCTCGTCGACGCGCCGTTCCGTCTTTTTCGCGTCCCACTTCAGCAGCTTCGGCACGACCGCTACGTTCGCCGCGATCGTCATATGCGGGAACAACCCGATGCTCTGAATGACGTAGCCGATGCTGCGGCGCAGCGTCACCGGATCGATCGCGGAAATATCCTTGCCAGCGACTGAAATTTTCCCGCTCGTCGGCCGAATCAACCGGTTGATCAGCTTCATCGTCGTCGTCTTCCCGCAGCCGCTCGGCCCGATCAAGACGTTGAGGTCTCCCTCGCGGAATTGCAGTTCGATATCTTGAAGCGCCTTGAACCCGTCATCGTACACCTTATTGACATGTTCTAACGTAATCATTGCTCGATTCGTCACTTCCTCTCTTACCTATAGATCTTCATAGATCTTCGAAATAGCGAACGGTCGTCTGCGGCGACTTGTGTCCGGCCCAATCCCGGATCCGCTCGACGCTCGCCCCTTCCCGAGCGAGCCGTCTGCAGTACGAATGCCGCAGCGCGCTGCAGCGTACGGGAAAGCCCGCCTTCGCCGATAACGACTCGACGGCGAACTGTACCGCTCTCGGCTGCATGAACCCCGAGCGTTCCGTTACGAACAAGAAGTCGCTTTCTTTATGCTTCGAACGAATCGCCTCCGACCGATGCCGGCGCCAACAGAGGAGCGGGACGAGCGCGCGGTCGTCCAGCGGCACGCCCCGGAGGAACGAGCCTCCTTCGTCGGACACGACGAGCCGCGAGCCTTGAAGACTGTCCAACCGAAGGTACGAAACCTCCTTCACGCGAAGACCGGCGTAGAGCATCGCGGCGAGCAGCGCCTCGTTCCGAACGCCGTTCTCGTCGGTCAATGCGTTCGAGGCGGCGGCGAGCAGCGCGCGCTCCTGCGCTTCGGACAGCCATTGGATCGGAGGCGGCGCGTTCGCGTCGAGGCGCAGCCCCTCCGCGGCCGACGAATCCGCGATGCCTTCGCGGCCGGCCCACTGGAAGAACGTTCGCGCGATCGACATCCGTTTGTTGATCGTTGCCGGCTTCATGCCGCCGGCTTGCAAGTCGTTCCGGTAGCGGAGCAGGTCGTCCGTCGTCGCCTCGGCCAAGCCGCCCGGACGTTCGCCGAGCTTCGTCAGGAGCGCTTCCAGCTCGGCGACGTACAGCTTAATCGTGCTTTCCTCCTTTTTCTCGTTCCGTAAGTAAAGCGCGAACGCTTCGAGGAGCATCCGGTTTACCCGTTCCACGAAGAGTCACCTTCTTTCCGCGGGACATTCACGGCCGATTAATTCCGCGATGAATTATTAATTCTATGATGAATATTATATGGGCTTCTTTGCCATCGCTCAACCCGGCTCAGACGCCTCCTTCCTGCTCTATCCAGCCTCAGCCGGGCTCACGCCCGGATACATAAGCAATCCTTATAAATCCTCCCCGATCCTCCCGGATGCTGTAACGTCGGTTTTCTCGCCGGAAAAAGAAAAGAACCCGTCGCCGCTTTCCGGCAACAGGTCCTTCCTCGTTCGCTTCTTATGAAATTGCGTAATTACTCCGCTTCCTCCGCCGCGCCTCCGAGCCCCAGAAACAGCGCGTTCACGAACTGCTCGGAATCGAAAGGCTGCAGGTCGTCGATCTTCTCGCCGAGCCCGACCATCTTGACCGGAAGCTCCATTTCCTGGCGAATCGCGATGACGATGCCGCCCTTGGCCGTGCCGTCCAACTTCGTTAACACGAGGCCGGTGACGCCGGTTTTCTCGCCGAACAGCTTCGCCTGCTGCAGCGCGTTCTGCCCCGTCGTCGCGTCGAGCACCAACAGCACCTCGTGAGGCGCTTCGGGCACCTCGCGGCGGATGACGCGGAAAATTTTGTTCAGCTCTTCCATCAAGTTCACCTTGTTTTGCAGTCGACCCGCCGTATCGCAAATCAGCACGTCGACGTTCCGCTGCTTCGCGGCATGGACCGCGTCGAAGATGACGGCCGCCGGATCGGAGCCTTGCCCTTGCCGGATCACGTCCACGCCGGCGCGCTGCCCCCATACTTCCAGCTGCTCGATCGCCGCCGCGCGGAACGTATCGCCGGCCGCGAGCAGCACGGACTTGCCGTCTTGCTTCAATCGATGGGCGAGCTTGCCGATCGTCGTCGTCTTGCCGACGCCGTTCACGCCGACGACCAAGTAGATCGTCAGCCCGTCCGGCGCCGTCTTGAGCCGCTCCGTCTCTTCTCCGCCGGAGAGCAGCTCGACGAGCTTCTCGGTTAGAATCGGGCGCAGCTCCTTCGGATCTTCGATCTTCCGCTTGCGCACTTCGACGCGCAGCTCGTCGATCAGCTTCAGGACGGTATTGATGCCGACGTCGGCGCCGATCAAAATTTCCTCGAGCTCCTCGTAGAACGCTTCGTCGATCTTTTTCCGACGGGAGAACAGATCCTCGACCTTGCCGACGAACGCGTCGCGCGTCTTGGACAAGCCTTCCTTAAACTTATTCGTGACCTCTTCCGCCTTGGAAGAGATGCTTTCTCTCAGCCTTTTAAAAAAGCTCATGCTTTTCGTTACACGCTCCTTACGCTGTCATCGGCTGTTCATCTTGATCGAGGCGCACCGACACGAGCTTCGATACGCCGCCTTCTTCCATCGTGACGCCGTACAATACGTCCGCCTCTTCCATCGTCCCCTTGCGGTGCGTTACGACGATGAATTGCGTATGCATCGAGAACTCGCGCAAATACTGCGCGAATCGCGCGACGTTCGCTTCGTCCAGCGCCGCTTCGACTTCGTCGAGCACGCAGAACGGCACCGGCTTGATCCGGAGTATCGCGAACAGCAGCGCGATCGCCGTCAGCGCCCGCTCGCCTCCCGAGAGGAGCTGCAGGTTTTGCAGCTTCTTGCCCGGCGGCTGAGCGACGATGTCGATGCCCGTCTCGAGCAAGTTATGCGGCTCCGACAAGACGAGATCGGCCCGTCCGCCGCCGAACAGCCTGGAGAAGACGTCGGTGAACTGCTCCCGGATCAACTCGAACGATTGCAGGAACCGCTTCGACATCTCCTCTTCGATCTCGCGAATGACGCCGTACAGCGTCGTCTTCGCTTCGATGAGGTCGTTCCGCTGCCCCGCCAAAAATTCGTAGCGCTCGGACACCCTCGCATATTCCTCGATCGCGCCGAGATTGACTTCGCCCAGCGCCGAGATCGCCCGTTTCAAATCGCGAACCTCGATCTGCACGGCGGGCACGTCCTCCGGCACGTCGTAGCGTTCCTTGGCGAGCTCGTAGCTCAACTCGTAATCCTCCGCGAGCTTGCGAAGCAAGTTGTCCAGCTCCACGTCCAATCGGTTGACGCGAATATCGGTTTGCCTCGTCTGCTCTTCGACCGAACGAAGCCGGTTCCGTTCCTCGCGCGTCGCGTTCTCCTCGCGCTCGAGCGCGGCGGTCTTCTCCGCCCGCTCCGCGCGGGCGAAATCGAGCTTCTCGGCGCAAGCGTCCTTCAAGATGCGCAGATGGTTCGCCTGCTCCGTCCGCGCGTTCGATTCGCGTTCGTACCCGGCGAGCTCTTCCAGCAGCCGCGCTTCCGCTTGCAGCGCCGTCGCCCGCTCTTCTTCGAGCGCGTCGGTTTCGGTTTGGAGCCGGGTCAGCTGCGCGGTCACGGCCATCTTGTCCTGCGCCGCCGCCGCCGCCTTCACCTTCCACTCCGTCAGCTGCTGCTGCGTCTCTTCCTTCGCCGATTGGGCCGCCTTGCGGCGAAGCTCCGCTTCGCGGATCGCCTCCGTCAGCGCCGTCTCTTCCCCGGCGAGCCGTTCGATGCGCTCCGCGAGCTCCGCCCGCCGGTCCGCTTCGGTGGACGTTTCTTCGGCGAGGGTCGCCGCGTCCGCTTCGAGAATGTCCAGCTGCTGCTTCGCCGCGCGAAGCTCGGAGTCCATGCGATTGAGCTCCGATCTCGCCTCGGTTTCTTCCCCGCGCTTGCGCTCGCCCGCGTCGCGGCATCCTTCCAGCTGCTTCTGGAGCGCGGCCGCTTCGGCGCGAACCGCGTCCACCGACTCGCGCAGCTTGCCGATTTGCTGTTCGGCCGCCTCGATCTCCTTCGTCAGCTCGTCGATCTGACGCGTTCGGCCGAGCAGCGACACGTTCTTCTTCTGCAGGCTTCCTCCGGTCATGGAGCCGCCCGCGTTCACGACGTCGCCTTCGAGCGTGACGACGCGGTACCGGTACTGCAGCTTCGCCGCGATCCGGTTCGCGTGCTCGAGCGTGTCGGCGATGACGACGTTGCCGAGCAAGCTGTGCACGATGCCCGAGTACGCCGCGTCGAACGAGACGAGCTCCGCGGCGACGCCGACGAAGCCTTCGGCGCTCGACGCCGCGCGGCGTTCGCTTTCCGGAATCGAACGCGGCTTAATGACGTCGAGCGGCAGGAACGTCGCCCGTCCGAGCTGGCGGGATTTCAAATATTGAATCGCTTCCCGCGCCCGCGCTTCGTTCTCGACGACGATGTGCTGCAGCGCGGCGCCCAGCGACGTCTCGACCGCGAGCTCGTAAGCGCCCGGCACGCGGATGATTTCCGCGACGGCGCCGCGAATGCCTTGCAGGGAGCTCTTCTGCTTCGCCTTCAGCACCTCCCGGACGCCGAGCGCGAAGCCGTCGTAATCGTCCTGAAGATCTTGGATCGTCTGCTTCCGCGAGACGAGCGCGTCCACCTTCTGCTCCCACTTTCGGACCGTCGCCTGCACTTCTTCCAACAGCCCTTGCTTCTCGTGGATCAGCTGGCTGAGCTCCATGTATCGATTTCGCTCGCCTTCGATTTGCGCCTTGAGGGACTCGAGGCGGGCCAGCCAATCTTCCCGGCACGCTTCCAGCTCTCGAAGCCGAACGCCCGCTTTCTCGCGGTCTTCGGCGAGTCTGGCGGCGCGCCGGCCGGATTGCTCCGATTGCGCCTCGACGTATTTCAATTCGTTGCGGGCCGACGCCAGCTCGTTCAGCTTGTCGAGCAGCTCCGCCTTCAGACGCTCTTCGGTCTCGCCGAGGGCGCCGCCCGTCTCCGCGAGCAGCCGATCCTCCTCGAGGCGAATGTTGCGATTGAGCTCGTCCAACTCTCGCGTGATCGCGTCGCGCTGCGTTCTTAGCTGCTCGTTTTCCGCAACTCGCTCTTCCAGCTTTCTCGCGAGCGACTTCGCCGTGTCCCGCTGCGTCTCGACGTTTTCTTCCGCGTGCTTGCGCCGCTCCTTCAAAATCTCGCCGGCGCTGATCGTCTTCTCCAGCTCTTCGCTCGTATGTAACAGCTCGGATTGCAGCCCTTCGAGCGTCTCGTCGAGCTTTCGCAGCGCGAGACGCCGGTCTTCCAGCTCCGCGTCGTGGGCGGAGACGACCGCGGCGAGCTTCAGCTCCTCGTCCTTCAATCGCTTCAACGTCTCCGTCGCTTCCGTCCACGACCGGTGAAGCTCGCCGATGCTATGCACGTACAGCGAAACCTCTTTCGACTTCAGAAGCTCCTTCAACCGCTTGAACTCGACGGCTTTCTCGGACTGCTTCTTCAGCGGCTCCAGCTGATCCTCGAGCTCGGAGGTCAGATCGCGGATCCGCACGAGATTCGCTTCCGTCTCCTCGAGACGCTTCGAAGCTTCTCTCTTCCTGGACTTATATTTGACGATCCCGGACGCTTCCTCGAAGATGCCGCGGCGGTCTTCGGACCGCGTGCTTAAAATCTCTTCGATGCGGCCTTGTCCGATGATCGAGTAAGCTTCCTTCCCGATGCCGGTATCCATGAACAGCTCGGTGATGTCCTTCAAGCGGCAAGGCTGCTTGTTAATGAAATATTCGCTCTCGCCGTTGCGGTGCAGTCTGCGGGTGACCGTCACTTCGCTGAAGTCGAGGGACAGCGCGTTGTCGCCGTTATCGAGCGTCAGCGACACTTCGCTGAAATTCACCGCTTTGCGCGCGTCGCTGCCGGCGAAGATGATGTCCTGCATGTTGCCGCCGCGGAGGCTCTTCGCGCTCTGCTCGCCGAGCACCCAGCGAATGGAATCGGATATGTTGCTCTTGCCGCTGCCGTTCGGACCGACGACCGCCGTAATGCCGGACACGAATTCCAGCTCCGTCCGGTCGGCGAACGACTTGAAGCCGGCCAGCTCTAGTCTCTTAAGAAACAAGTGAAATCACCCCAGCCTATTGTAGCACAACAACGACGCCTTCCGCCTAAAAAAAGAAGCCCGCCGCTATCGGCGAGGCTCGCGGCCCGCCGCGGCGAACCGTTGCAGCGCTTCGGCCGCGGCTTCTTGCTCCGCCTCTTTCTTCGTGCGGCCCGAACCGGCGCCGTACGATTCTCCTTGAATGCGGGCTTCGATGATGAATTCCCGTTCGTTGGCGGGCCCGCGCTCTTCGCGGACGACGTATTCGACGGCGCCGAGCGCGAGCTGCTGCACCTTCTCGTGCAGCCGCGACTTCGCGTCGATGACGCCGCGCTCGACGTACGCTTCGATCTCGGGGAACATATGCGCCGTCAGAAACTTGATGACGGCGTCCCATCCGGCGTCGAGATACAAAGCGCCCACGAACGCTTCGAACACGTCCGCCAGCAGCGAGGGCCGCTCTCTGCCGCCGGACAAGTCCTCGCCGCGCCCGAGCAGCAAATATTCGCCGAGCGACAACGTCTTCGCCAGCTTGCTTAGCGCCTGTTCGCGGACGATCGCCGCGCGGACGAAGGTGAGCTTTCCTTCCGGCCAGGAGGGGTACAAGCGGTACAGGTGCTGGGACACCGCGAGCTGCAGCACGGCGTCGCCCAGAAACTCGATCCTCTCGTTATGCGTAGCGTCCTTATGCTCGTTAACGTAGGAAGAATGGGTAAACGCTTCGCGTAATAGCGAAGCGTCCCGGAATTGAATATTCAATTGCGCTTGAAGTCGTTCGAATCGGTCCATCGGTGATCGCCTATGCCTCTTCGTATTTCCGCAAGATGATCGTCGCGTTATGACCGCCGAAGCCGAAGGAGTTGGACAACGCCACGCGGACGTTCGCCTCTCTCGGCGCGTTCGGCACGTAATCGAGATCGCATTGCGGATCTTGGTTGTCGAGATTGATCGTCGGCGGCAGCTTGCCGCGCGTCAACGCCAGCGCGCAGATGACCGCTTCGACGCCGCCGGCGGCGCCGAGCAGATGACCGGTCATCGACTTCGTGGACGAGACGGCCAGCTTGTAGGCGTGGTCGCCGAACGCCGTCTTGATCGCCGTCGTCTCGGAGACGTCGCCGACCGGCGTCGACGTGCCGTGCGCGTTAATGTAATCGACGTCCTCCGGCGCGATTCCCGCGTCCGAGAGCGCCTTCTTCATGCAGCGCGCCGCGCCGTTCGGATCGGGATCGGTCATATGGTGCGCGTCGCCGCTCATCCCGTAGCCGATCACTTCGCCGTAGATGCGAGCGCCGCGCTTCTTCGCGTGCTCGAGCGTCTCGAGCACGAGCACGCCGGCGCCTTCGCCCATAACGAAGCCGTCGCGATCGACGTCGTACGGGCGGCTCGCCCGCTCCGGCTCATCGTTGCGGGTCGACATCGCCCGCATGGAGCAGAAGCCCGCGAGTCCCGTCGGACGAATCGTCGCTTCCGCGCCGCCGCACAGCATGACGTCCGCTTCGCCGTTCTGCAGCAAGCGGAACGAATCGCCGATCGTATGCGTGCCCGTCGCGCAGGCGGTGACCGTCGTCGAGTTCGGCCCCTTCGCCCCGGTAAGGATCGACACTTGGCCGGAAGCCATATTCGCGATCATCATCGGGATGAAGAACGGGGAGACGCGCTTGGGTCCCTTCTCGAGCAGCGTGCGGTATTGATCCTCGAACGTGCCGAGGCCGCCGATGCCGGAGCCGATGTAGACGCCGACGCGCTCCGGATCCGTGTCGTCCTGAATCGACAGGTTGGCGTCCTTCAGCGCGAGTCCGGCCGCCGCCACCGCGAACTGCACGTATCGATCCATGCGGCGCGCTTCCTTGCGGTCCATGTACGTCTCCGGATCCCAGTTCTTGATCTCGGCCGCGATCCGGGTCGGATATTCGCTGACGTCGAACGCTTCGATCGGCGTTACGCCCGACTTGCCTTCCATCAAGTTGTTCCAAAACGTATCTAAATCCTGGCCGAGCGACGTAACGGCGCTCATGCCGGTGATTACGACTCTTTGTTTCATGACGACCCACCTCAACGTTTCCGATTGTGTTGTGGAAAACCTTACATAATAAATCCGCTTGCCATGCTATGTCATAACGCAAGTCGATGCGTTCGGTAGATGTGGAGAAGTCCCGCTCCTTGGGAGAGACGGGACTTGCGTTGGTGTCCACTCGATTACGTATGAGCTTGTATGTAATTCACTACTTCGCCTACGGTAGTGATCTTCTCCGCGTCTTCATCGGAGATTTCCATATCGAACTCATCTTCCAGCTCCATTACCAATTCGACGACGTCAAGCGAGTCGGCGCCCAAGTCCTCCTTGAAAGAAGCTTCAAGCGTCACTTCAGCCTCATCTACGCCAAGGCGGTCGACGATAATTTTCTTCACGCGATCCAATACGTCGGACATCCGGTTCACCTCCTCATTTGGTATTATACGAGACGGACAAGCAAAAAGCCATATCCTGCAAGTCTTACATATACATGCCGCCGTCGACGTGAAGCGTCTGGCCCGTCATGTAAGACGACTCGTCGGACGCGAGGAACCGAACGACCTTCGCGATCTGTTCGGGCTGGCCCAAAGCGGCGAGCGGAATTTGCTTCAGCATCGCTTCTTTCAGCTCCGGGGTCAGCTTGTCGGTCATATCGGTTTCGATGAAGCCCGGAGCGACGCAATTCACGGTAATGCCCCGGGACGCGAGCTCGCGCGCGACCGACTTCGTGAGCCCGATGACTCCCGCCTTCGCCGCCACGTAGTTCGCTTGCCCCGGATTGCCGAGCGCGCCGACGACGGACGAGATGTTCACGATGCGCCCGCTCCGCTGCTTCATCATAGGCCGGGTCACGGCCTTGATGCAGTTGAATACGCCCTTCAGGTTCGTGTCGATGACTTCGTCGAACTCTTCTTCCTTCATCCGCATGAGCAGATTGTCGCGCGTGATGCCGGCGTTGTTGACGAGAACGTCGATCTTCCCGAACCGCTCGATCGCGCCGGCGACCATCGCGTCCACCTCCGACGCGGACGCCACGTTGCACTTGACCGCCGCCGCCGACCGTCCGAGCGCTTCGATCGCGCCGACGACCTCGAGCGCGGCCGCTTCGTTGCCCGCGTAATTGACGACGACGTCCGCTCCGCTCTTCGCGAGCTCGATCGCGATCGCCCGGCCGATGCCGCGCGACGCGCCGGTGACGAGCGCCACTTTGCCTTCCAGCATGCCGATTCCTCCTCCCGCGCGCAGGCGCGGCTACAGCAGCGTCGGAACGGCGGAGACCGCCGCTTCCGCGCTGTTCACCGTCACGATGCGCACGTCTTTATTGATTTTCTTAATCAATCCGCTTAATACCGCCCCCGGGCCGAATTCTACGAACGTATCGACGCCGAGCGCGATCAGGCGCAGCACGCTGTCTTCCCAAAGCACCGGAGCGCACACCTGCTTCACGAGCAGACCCCGGATGTCCGCCGGGTCGACGACGACGTCGGCCGTCACGTTCGCGACGAGCGGCGTCGACGGCGCGGCGAACGCGACTTCGCCGAGCAGCGCGTCCAGTCGGTCGGCCGCGGGCGCCATGAGCGAGGAATGGAACGGACCGCTCACCTCGAGCGGAATGACGCGCTTCGCGCCCGCTTCCTTCCCCCGCGCCGCGACCGCTTCGACGCCCGCCCGCGAGCCCGACACGACGATCTGCCCCGGACAGTTCACGTTCGCGAGCTCTACGCGGCCCGCTTCGCCGGAAACCGCTTCGCAGAGCGCCTGCAGCGCCTGGCGTTCCGCGCCGAGCACGGCCGCCATCGCGCCTTGCCCGCCGGGCACCGCCTCTTCCATGAAGCGGCCGCGCAGGTGCACGAGCCGAGCCGCTTCGGCCGCCGGGAGCGCCCCCGCCGCCGCAAGGGCGGTCCATTCGCCGAGGCTGTGCCCGGCGACATAATCCGGCGTCAGCTTCGCGCCGCCCGCCTCGCGGAACGCCTCGAGATACGCGAGGCTCGTCGTAAGCAGCGCCGGCTGCGTATTGGCCGTGCTCTTCAGCCGCTCTTCCGGCCCGTCGAAGACGATGCCGGACAGCGCATACCCGACCGCCTCGTCGGCGGCCTCGTACAACCGCTTCACCCCGGGGATATGTAATGCGTCCTTCCCCATGCCGACCGCTTGCGCGCCTTGGCCGGGGAAGACGAATGCGATCTTGCCCATCGTTCGTTCGCCCTCCCGATATTCATCCTTCCGTTCCCTGCGCGAATCCTACGCGGAAGCGCGTCTTACCAAGTCAAGACGGCGCCGCCCCACGTAAGGCCCCCGCCGAAGCCGACGAGCACGACCGTGTCGCCCTTGGACACGCGGCCGGCCTCGACCGCCTCGGACAGCGCGATCGGAATCGTCGCCGCGGAGATGTTGCCGTACCGGTCGACGTTGATCATGACTTCGTTTTCGGTCAGCTCGAGCTTGTCCATGGCCGCCTGAATGATGCGGATGTTCGCCTGGTGCGGGACGAGCAGCTTGATGTCTTCCTTCGACTTGCCGGCTTTGGCGAGCACGCTTTCCGTCAAATTTTCCATGATCCGCACCGCGAACTTGAACACTTCCCGGCCGTTCTGCCAGATGTAATGCGTTACGCCCTCCGGCAGACACTCCTTGTTCGGATAACGCGATCCGCCGACGCAGCCCCCGCGAAGAAGCGGGCCGCCCGCGCCGTCGGCGCCGAGCTCGAACGCTTCGAAGCCGCGGCCTTCCTCCGTCGCGCCCAGGACGACCGCGCCCGCGCCGTCGCCGAACAGAATGCACGTATTCCGGTCGGTGTAATCCGTTACGCGGGACAGTACCTCGGCGCCGACGACCAGCACATAATCGTACATGCCGGAGGCGACGAAATTCGCGCCGTTGGCGAGGCCGTACACGAAGCCGGAGCACGCCGCGGCGAGATCGAACGCCGCCGCCTTCTTCGCGCCGAGCTTATCCTGCAAGATGCACGCCGTCGACGGGCACATGACGTCCGGCGTCATCGTCGCCACGATGATCAAGCCGAGCTGATCCGCCGCGATGCCGGCATTGGCCAGCGCCTTCTGCGCAGCTTCGTAGGCCAGATCCGACGTAGCCTGATGGTCGGCCGCGATCCGGCGCTCCTTAATGCCCGTCCGCGTCACGATCCACTCGTCGTTCGTCTCCACCATCGCTTCCAGCTGCGCGTTCGTCAGCACCTTCTCCGGCACGTAGTGTCCCGTCCCGAGGATGCCGACAGGTCTCCCTATCATCATGCCGCTCATTCCCCTTTCCCCAATTCGGAGCGGATCGTACCTACGACGTCGGAACGTATCGCGGATACGGTCTGTCTCACAGCGTTCTTAATCGCCCGCGCGTCGCTCGAGCCGTGGCTCTTCATGACGATGCCGGTCAGCCCGAGCATCGGCGCCGCGCCGACCTCTTTATAATCCATCTTGTTCTTGAACTTGCGCAGCCCCGGCTTTAAAATCGCCGCCGCGAGCTTGCTGATCGTATTGCGGGTGAACTCTTCCTTCAGCGCGCCGAACAGCGCGGCGGCGGTCCCTTCGAGCGACTTCAGCATGACGTTGCCGACGAAGCCGTCGCAGACGAGCACGTCGCAGACGCCGTTCAACACGTCGCGCGCTTCGACGTTGCCGACGAACCGAATCGGCGCCGCTTCCAGCAGCGGATACGCCGCCTTCGTCACCTCGTTGCCCTTCCCCGGCTCCGTGCCGACGTTCAGCAGTCCGACGCGCGGCGAAGCGATGCCGTGCGCTTTGGCTCGGTACACGCTGCCCATGACCGCGTATTGCGTTAGCTGCTCCGCCGTCGCGTCCATATTGGCGCCGAGATCGAGCGCCAGCACGCCGACGCCGTCCATCGTCGGAATCATCGGGGCGAGCGCCGGACGCTCGATGCCCTTCAGACGTCCGACGACGAGCAGACCCGCCGTCATTAAGGCGCCTGTGTTGCCTGCGGAGATGACGGCGTCCGCCTCTCCGTCCTTCACCATCGCGGCGGCGACGACGAGCGACGCGTCCTTCTTGCGCCGCACCGCTCGGACCGGCTCCTCGTCGGTCGAGATAACCTCCGACGCATGGCGCACGGAGAGGTTCGGGAGCGCCGTTCCTCCGTTCGCCGCGATCAGCTCCCGGACGCGCGCCTCGTCGCCTACGAGCGTGATCGCCGCTTCCGTATATTCTTTCGCCGCTTCCACGGCGCCCGCTACGATTCCTTCCGGGGCGTTGTCTCCCCCGAACGCGTCAATGGCGATTCGCATCGACCGAATCTCCTCTCATGGCATCGGCCGACTTGCCCGACCGATATATTACGAAATGTCCTTGAAACACTAGATCTTCACCGACGTACGTGAAAACTTCGACCTTCGCCTTCCCCTTGTCCCCCGGCGCCGACTTGACGTAGCCCTTGGCCACGCATCGCTCGCCGAGCCGAACCGACCGCAAATATCGGATGTCCGCCGACGCCGTCAGCGCGACCTCGTCGTTGATCAAAGCGACCGCCAGCGAGTTCGCCTGCGCGAAAATATGATGTCCGCGCGCGATGCCCGTGCGGGAAAACACGTGCTCCTCGCCGATTTCCATGATCGAGATGCCCGATTTGTCCAACTGCAGATCGATGACGTCTCCGATGACTTCGTCCATCGGCAACGACCGCACGATGCTCTGCGAGACGGCGGCCATCTGCTTTATTCTTTCCCGAACCTCGGGAATTCCGAGCTCCATCCGGTCGAGACGAATCGTCTGGATGCTGACGCCGAAGTCCCCCGCCAGCTCCTCGTCGGTGACGAACGGATTCGATCGCAAGGTTTCCGCCAGACGCTCCTGGCGCTTCGGTTTCGGTAATCGCTCCATGACGGACACCCCCGGGTGCGCAACGTTAATCTTCTATGACGTTAAAGATTAGTACCTAGTCTTAATACTAGTATATAGTACTTACCCAAAATCATGCAACAAAAAAAGCACCTCGATCGAATCGAGATGCTTCTTTTATCCGAATGATCAGCCTTGCTTCACGATGTCGCGAGATTTGTACGTCCCGCAAACTCCGCATACGTGATGGGCTAATTTCAACTCGCCGCAGTGATCGCACTTGACCATGCCCGGAACTTCCAATTTGAAGTGAGTCCGGCGCTTGTTCTTGCGCATCTTCGACGTTTTTGCAAATGGTACTGCCATGTTCCCACCTCCTTGCGAGAGTGCTCGTGAAACAACACCGTAGTTTGTTAAGATTTGAAAAAATCTTTGAGACCGGCGAGCCGCGGATCGACCCTCTCCTGTACGCAACCGCAGGACTCGACGTTCCGGTCCTTGCCGCAGACGGGACACAGCCCCTTGCACGATTGTCCGCATACCGCCGCCATCGGCAGCTGTACGACGAACGCGTCGCGAAGGTACGGCGTCAAGTCGACGATCTCCTCGTGGACGAGATGAACATCCTCGTCGCGCTCGGCGATTCCGCGCTGCAACGTGAACAACTCCGTTACCGGAACCTCCGTCTTCTCCGAAACCGCCCGCAGACACTTCGAGCAGATCAGCTCTAAGTCGGCCGACAGCGTTCCGTTCACGATCGCCGTTCCGGAATCGGAACGCGCGGTCAATCTTGCTTCCAACGGCCCGGCGACTCGAATGTCGTTCCGTCCGGTTACTTCCTCTTCGAGGGGCAGCCGGCCGTTCAATTCGATCGGAGCGCCGCGGAGCGCAAGCTCGCGCAAATTCAGGTTCACGAAGCATCACCTCAAACACACAAAGTTTATTATATCCAGTGCACCAACGGTTTGTCAACAACTATTGCGGAATGGACAATGCCTCGGCTTTGCCTTGGATCGTGGCGTATAGTTTCCACTGTCCGTTCGCGAGCCGGAGCGTATGGATCGAACGCGTCCGCACGTCGGCCAGCTTCGGTCCGGCGGACTTCCGCATCGCCTGCACCGTATGGACGTACATCTCGTCGCCGGAGCGCTCCAGCACCCGGACGTTCTCCAGCTCATGCGTCAGCTCGTACGTTTCGAACATCCAGGCGAGCGTCTTCTCGGTCGCGCTTCGCATCGGCGAATCGGCGTGAACGAGACGAAGCGCCGCGGTGAGATCTTCTCGATTTAATGCTTCCATATATGATGCGATTGTATTCCGAGCGATCGTCTCGTCGGCCGCATCGACGTCCGCGCCCGTGTCGGCGCCGAACGGCTGGAGCCACTCCTGCCCCAGCGTCGCGGCGTCGTAGATCGCCCACGCCCCGCTCGCGTCCTGGCGCATCGATACCTTCAGATCGACGCGGTTGTCGACGTAATAAGCGCCGGCGGTTCGCCGATTCGATTCGGTGACGAGCACCGTCGCCTGACCGCCGTGCAGCTCCTCGACGACGAGCGACTCGACCGTCGTCTCGACGTCGCGGCGCGCGAACGCGTCGGCCGCGGATTTGTACAGCGTCGTCCGCAGCGGCGACTGCGCGTGCAGCGCGCGCAACACGGCCGAAGCGTCTTCCCGGTTCGCCGCCGCGACGTACGCCTCGTACGCGGCCCGCACCGCCGCTTCCCGTTCCGCGATCGACGGTCCGGTGACGATCGCGATCAGCCGCTCCGCGCCGTTCCAGGCGACGTCGGCGCCGGCGTTCTCGCTGACGAAGCGCAGCGGCACGAACGTGCGCCCGCCTACGATCGCCGGCGGCTCGAGCAGCGGCTTGGCATCGCCGTTCACGATGGCCTCCGCGTTCCCGACCCGCAGCGTCATCGTCACGCCGCCGCCTTGCCCGGTGACCGTCCTCGTCGCCGGATCCCAGCCGACTTCGAGCCCCAGCCGTTCGAACAGCGCGCGGAACGGCACGAACGTCGTTCCGTTCTTAATGAACGGCTCGGCGTCCGAGACGAGCGTCTCGCCGTCGAACCGGATTTCGATCGGCGGATCCGCCGCGACCGCGCTTCCGCTTCCGTACGGCGCAAGCGTCGCCGCCAGCAATCCGCCGACGAGCGCGAGCGCCGTCAACTTCCTCTTGTTCATCATCCTCTTCCCTTTCGATCGACATTGTCCCATTGTATCAAATCGAGACAGCGAGTACTAGATTAACAAATTCTTCATCTCCGCTTTAAACTCCATTTACATTTCCCTCCTATGCTTGTCTATGACTAGCGAAATCATAAATATTTCGGGAGGCTATCCGCAAATGAACAAAGCCATGAATCGCCGTACGTTCCTCCAATACCTCGGCACCGGCGCCGCCGCGCTCGCCGCGGCGTCCGCGGGTCTCGGCACGCTCGACGGCAAGGCGAACGCCGCGACGGCGGCGGACCACATGTTCGGCTTCAAGACGAATAAGGTGTCCGGTTACTTCGAACCGATCGGCCCCTCCACGGAAGACAAGCTCATCCTTCCCGCCGGCTTCAAATACGATGTCGTAGCCGCCTACGGCGACGTCATTAACCAGAAGGGCGACACGTTCGGCTATAACAACGACTTCACCGTGTACTTCCCGATCGACGGCTCCAACGAGCGCGGGTTGCTCTGGGTCAACCATGAATATACGAGCGAGCTTTGGGTGACGGGCGAGCCCAAAGACGGCAAATTTACGCCTGCGCAAATCGAGAAGCTGCTCTATAACCAAGGCGGTTCGGTCATCGAAGTGTATCGGGACGAGGACGGCGTTTGGAAAATGGACACCAAATCGAAATACGCCCGCCGCGTAACGGGTCTCACGAAGGGCATCCAGCTGACGGGTCCGGCGGCCGGCTCCAAAGCGGTGAACGGCGCCAAGACGGTGCAAGGCACGTTCGCGAACTGCTCCGGCGGCATGACGCTCTGGAATACCCTGCTCACCTGCGAAGAAAACTACGAAACCACGGCCGGAGACGCGGGCCTCGACGTTACGCATTACGGCTGGGTCGTCGAAGTCGATCCGTTCGACGATAAAGCTCCGATCAAGAAGCATACGGCGCTCGGACGGTTCAACCACGAAAATACGGCGATGGGATTGTCCAAAGACGGCCGCGTAGTCGTGTACATGGGCGACGATAAGAAAGACGCAGGCGTGTACAAATTTGTTTCGAAGGGCAAATACGATCCCGCCGCGGGCAAAGCGAACAGCAAGCTGCTCGAAGACGGCACGCTGTACGTCGCGAACATGAAGGCCGGCAAGTGGGTCGCCGTCACGATCGAAGCGCTCAAGGCCGTTATGGAAAAGGAAGGCTGGAAGCCGAGCAAGGGCACGGCGGAGGAATGGAAGAAGAAGTACGTCTCGCAAGCGGACGTCGTCGTCAATACGCACGAGGTCGCGATGGCGCTCGGCGGCACGCCGACCGACCGCCCGGAGGACATCGAAATTTCGCCGTTCGACAACACGTTCTTCGTCTGCCATACGAACAACGACTCGCACGGCAACATTCACGGCCACATTACGCGCTACATGGAAAAGGACAACGACCTCGGCGCGATGGAGTTCGACTTCGAAATTTTCGCGGCGGGCGGACGGCAAAGCGGATTTTCCGCGCCGGACAACATTACGTTCGATTCGAACGGGGATCTCTGGACGGTCACGGACATGTCGAGCGGCTCCATGAACAAGGGCGTCTTCGCGGCGTTCGGCAACAACGGCGTGTTCGTCATTCCGAGCAGCGGTCCTTCTAAAGGCGAGGCGCTGCAATTCGCTTCGGCGCCGAAGGACGCCGAGCTGACGGGCCCTTGGTTTACCCCCGACGAGAGGACGCTGTTTCTCGCCGTGCAGCATCCGGGCGAAAATACGGAAGACGCGGCGAAGCCGACGTCGATGTGGCCGCATCGCAAGGGAGACGATCAACCGCGTCCCGCCGTCGTCGCGATTTCCGGTTTCAAGTTCTAATACACTTTGTCTTTCAGGTTTGATATAATGGAAATTACTTTGTAGAACCAATCAACGCGCGACGCGAAAGACGGGGCTTCCCCGTCTTTCGCGCGCGCGATTTTCACGCGGGGGAGCTGTTCTTAATTATGTCGTTCAGCAGCATCGGGATCCCGGGCTTGATTCTGATTTTGATCATCGCCCTCATCATCTTCGGTCCGTCCAAGCTGCCGGAGCTCGGCCGCGCCTTCGGCCGGACGCTCAGCGAGTTCAAGTCGTCCACGCGCGAGCTCGTCTCGCACGACGATAAGGACGAGGACAAGACGTCCGCGAACAAGAATTAAATTCGTCTTCAGGAGTTAACATGACCGAACAAGACATGCATCTTACGGAACATCTCGCGGAGCTGCGCAAGCGCCTCATCGTCACGCTGTGCACCTTCCTGGTCGCTCTATGCGGCGCATTCGTATACGTGGAACGCATCTACCTCTGGCTGACCCGAGACTTGGACGGCAAACTCCAAGTGCTCAGTCCGTCGGATCCGCTGTGGGTGTACTTTATGATCGCCGGGGTGTTCGCCATCGCGGTGACGATCCCGGTCGCCGGCTTTCAAGTATGGCGGTTCATCGCGCCGGGCCTTCGGCCCGCGGAGCGCCGCACGTCACTGGCGTACATCCCGGCGCTCGCCGTCCTGTTCCTGATCGGCCTCGCCTTCGGCTACCTCGTCATCTACCCGATGGTGCTCTCGTTCCTCGGCGGCCTGTCCGGCAACTTCGTCACGTCGTATACCGCGGACAAGTACTTTCGTTTCATGATCAATATGACGGTGCCGTTCGGCGTGTTGTTCGAGATGCCGGTCATCGTCATGTTTCTGACGTCGCTCGGCATCCTGAATCCGGTGCGGCTCGCGAAGATGCGCCGGGTCGCGTACTTGGTGCTCACGATCGTCGCGGTCACCATCACGCCGCCCGACCTCGTGTCCGACATCCTCGTCATTATCCCGCTGTTTTTGCTGTACGAAATCAGCGTCGGCTTGTCCCGCTTCGTCTATCGGAAGCGGCTGGCCAAGCTGGAAGCCGTCGCCGATTGAAGCGAGCGGCTCGCGTGTCGCCCCTTCTCCGCTCGCGCGGCGGGAGGGGCGTATTTTTGCTATGGAGGAGGCTGGACCGCATATGAGCCGCGTCGTAGGCGTCATCGTCGAATACAATCCGCTGCACAACGGACATGCCTATCATCTGGCGGCGTCCAAGGAAGCCGCCGGAGCCAGCGCGGTCGTCGCCGTCATGAGCGGCCACTGGCTGCAGCGCGGCGAACCCGCGCTGATGAACAAGTGGGCGCGCGCGGAAGCCGCGCTGCTCGCCGGCGTCGACCTCGTGCTCGAGCTGCCGGTCGCCTACAGCGCGCAGCCCGCCGAATGGTTCGCGTACGGCGCCGTCTCTTGCCTCGCGCGGACCGGGGTCGTCGACGCGTTCTGCTTCGGCAGCGAGAGCGGCGACGTCGACGCGCTCCGCTCGCTCGCGGAGCGGCTCGCGGCCGAGCCCGAGTCGTTCGCCGGCCTCTTGCAGGCCGAGCTTAAGAGCGGCGCCCCCTACCCTGCCGCCTACGCCGCGGCGGCCGCCGCGCTGACGGGCTCGCTTGACGCCGCGCGGGCGCTGGCCGAGCCGAACAACTCGCTCGGCTTCCACTACCTGCTCGCGCGGGAGCGGCTCGGCGCCGACTTAGAGCCGCTGACGATCCGTCGCGTGAAAGCCGGCTACCATGACGCCGGCTTCGCGGACGCCTCCATCGCGAGCGCTACGGCGATTCGGAAGCGCTTGCTGGACGCGGACGGCGACCGGGCCGCGGCGCTGGCCGCGATCGAGCCGTACGCGCCGGCGGCGACGCTGCGGATCCTGTCGCGCGAATGGGACGCGGGACGCGCGCCGATGCATTGGGAGCGGTACCGGACGCCGCTGTTCCATCGGCTGCTGACGATGCCCGAGGAGCGGCTCGCGGCCGTGCGCGAAATCGTCGAAGGGCTCGAGGGCCGCATCAAAAAGACGCTTCCGACCCTAGGGCCGGAAGCGTCCGTGGAAGCGCTGCTCGATGCGCTGAAGACGAAGCGGTATACGCGAACGAAGCTGCAGCGGATGCTCGCCGCCGTCTACCTCGAGCACGCGAAGGACGCGACGTCCGGCGCGGCGCTTCGGGGCGGCGCGCCGTACTTGCGCGTCCTCGGCTTCACCGAAGCGGGCCGGGCGCTGCTCTCGCGGATGAAGCGCGAAGCCGGAGCGCCGGTCGTCACGAACGTCGGCGCCGCGGAGCCGCATCCGCTGCTCGCGCTCGACGCGGCGGCGACGGCGGCGTACGCGCTCGGCTACGAGACGTCGGGGCCGGACGACTGGTTCGCCGACTACTACAAGCCGCCGATCCGCGTCGGCTTCTCGGGCAGCGACGCCAAGTAGTCGAGCGCCTCCTGCAAGTTCGCCACCGTCACGACGTCCATCTCGGTGCCGATCGCCGCCGCCTTCGCCAGCGCCGCCTCGGCGTTGCCCGGCGGCACGAAGAACAGTTCCGCGCCGCTCCGATGGGCGCCGACCACCTTGTGGACGACGCCGCCGATCGTCCCGACGCTCCCGTCCGGGGATATCTCCCCCGTCCCCGCGACTCGGTACCCGCGCGTCAAGTCTCCCTCCGTGAATCGGTCGTACATCTCCAACGCGAACATCAGCCCCGCCGACGGTCCGCCGATCGATCCCGCTCGGATTTCGACCCGGTACGCGGGATCTTCGCTTTCGATCGTGAGCAGCGCGCCGTACGTAATGCCCATGCCGGGCCTCGGCGGGTCCGAATTCGGCAGCGCCCGAAGCGTCAATCGCGCCGTCTCCTCCGCGCCTCCGCGGCGGAACGTCACTTCCGCTTCCTCGCCGACCGCCTTGCCCTCCATCGCCGCTCGGACGTCCTCGTCTCGCTCGACCGGCTTCCCGTCGATCGCGAGCAGCCGGTCGCCCGGTCGAAGCACGCCGTCGGCCGCGAAGCCGTCCAGCACCGAGAAGACGACGATGTTCTCCGTCCGCGCCTCGTACGGAATGCCGAGCGTCCGGTAGACGGCCTCCAGCGCGTCGCTGTGCGACGAGCGCATCTGCAGCTGCTGCCGCTGGACGTAATCGGTGCGGCTCGCCCCCCGCGTAATCGTCTCTTTCTCGTAAATTTCCGCATGCGGATCGTACGTCGCGGCGACGTATTTGAAGACGTTCGCGTACGTCCACCGCACCGTCGTCATGAGGAACGCCCCTTCCGACGGTACGGCGTCCCGATCGGCGGCGGCCTTCGTCTCGACCATCGGCCTCGTCTCCGCGGCCGGACCGGGTTCGTATACGATATAAGGAACCGGGATCAAAAACCAAATCGCGATCGTGCCCATCAAACCGGCGAACCCCGGCCAAGCGACGCTCAACCAGGAATGCCAACGGCGTCTTCTCAATCGGACCGCCTCCTCTCCGCGCGCGGGGCTTGGTCTTTTTTGCGCGATCGGCGCGTAAACTTGTACCAACTCTATGTATGGTCCGGGGGTCTCCGCATGAATCGAAACCAAGCCGCCGGCAGCCGCGCGCAAACCGGGCTGCTGGCGATCGCAGCCGTCACGTTGGTCTCCCTCATCGTCGCGTACCCCGGGCAAGCGTTCAACGCTTCGCTCTCCGGGCTGAAGGTGTGGTGGGATTTCGTCTTCCCGGCGCTGCTCCCCTTCTTTATTCTATCCGAGCTGCTTCTCGGCTTCGGCGTCGTGCACGCCCTCGGCGCCCTGATGGCTCCCGCGATGCGGCTGCTGTTCCGCTTGCCCGGCGCCGGCGGCTGGGCGTTCGCGATGAGCTTCGCCGCCGGCTTCCCGAGCGGCGCCAAGGCGGCCGCCGACTTGCGAAGGGACGGCGTCGTTAGCCGCGCGGAAGGCGACCGCCTGCTCGCCTTATCCCATCTGTGCAGCCCGATCTTCCTCACGAGCGTCGTCGCCGCCGGCTTTCTCGGCCGCCCCGAGCTCGGGCTGCCGCTCGTCGCGATCCATCTGCTGTCGGCGCTCGTCGTCGGCGCGGGGATCGGCCGGATCCGGTTCGACGGCTCGATCGAGCCGGAGCCGGCGCCGGCTCCGATCTCGAGCCTCGGCGCCGCGCCTCGAAGCGGACCGCGGACTCTCGCCTCCGTCATGGCGGACGCCCATCGGAAGGACGGCCGCCCTCTCGGGCGGCTGCTCGGCGACGCGGTCGCTTCCGCCGTGCAGTCGCTGCTCGTTCTCGGCGGACTCATGATCGTCTTCTCCGTCTTGCTGCAGCTCTTGTCGCTCATCGGCATCGGCGAAGCGCTCGATTGGCTGTGGATGGCGCTGCTGCAGCGGGAAGCGCCGTCCGCGTTGGCCGACGGCGCGCTCGCCGCCGCGTTCGAGGTGCATCTCGGCGCGTACGCGATCGCGAACGGCGGCCCGCCGAGCGCCTGGACGGCCGCTCTGCTCAGCGCCGTGATCGGCTGGGGCGGACTGTCCGTCCACGCGCAGGTGAAGAGCTTGATCGGCGGCACCGATCTCCGGTACGCGCCGTTCCTGCTCGCTCGGCTCGCGCATGCGGCCGTCGCCGGCCTGCTCGCCTTCGCGCTCTGGAACCCGCTGTTGCGTTGGTTCGGCGTCGCGGCGGAAGCGTTCGCCGCGCGCCCGGGCGGCGCTCCGGCGAGCGCGGAGCCGATCGCCGCCTTCGGCGGCGCCCTGCCGTACTACGCCGCTTCCGCCCAAGCGCTCGGCGTCTTCCTGCTCGCCGCACTCGCCTTGTCGGCCGCGATCCGCCTGTTCCGGCGGATCCGCGGCTCCGCTGTCCGGTAGCTCCTCCGCCGATGCGCTGCGGCTTCAGTCGTATTTCGCCCGCAGCGCCTTCTCGATGCTCGGCGGCACCAAATCGGCCACAGGGCCCCGGAACATGGCGATTTCCTTCACGATGCTCGAGCTGAGGAACGAATATTCCGGGCTCGTCATCATGAAGAACGTCTCCACGTCGGGGCTCAGCTTATGGTTCGCCGAGGCCAGCTGCAGCTCGTATTCGAAATCCGATACCGCTCTAAGCCCGCGTACGATCACGTGCGCGTCTTTTTGCTTCATGTAATTGATCAGCAAATCCCGGAACCCGTCGATTTCCACGTTCGGCAGATCGGCCGTCACGTCCCGCAGCAGCCCCATTCGCTCGTCCAACGAGAAGAGCGGCTTCTTCGACGTATTGTTCAGCACCGCGACGATCAATCGATCGAACTGCTTCGCCGCCCTCCGGATAATATCCATATGTCCGTTCGTGACCGGATCGAAGCTCCCGGGATACACCGCCACCTTCAGGGGCGCTTGTCCTGCTCCTGCCGACGCATCGTTCATGACTCCATCTCCTTCTGAAAGCTGTAGATGCTAACCGCCGTATCGCCGTAATCGGCGCGACGCCGCAGCGCGAAACCGCCGAACGCTTCGGGGTACGCATGGGACGCCTCATGCTCCGCCACCGCCGTCGCCCCGTCGCGCAGCATGCCGTGCTCTTCCATATATAATAAGTAATCCGGTACGTCTTTCATGCGATACGGCGGATCCAAAAACACAAGGTCGAACGTCCGCCCCCGCTTCGCGAGCGCCTTCAGCGCCAGCATCGCCTCGTTGCGATAAATTTCCGCCGCCCCTTCCACCTTCGCCGCTTTCGCGTTGTCCCGCACCGTTTCGACCGCCTTCCGGTCGCTGTCGACGAATACGGCGCGCTCTATGCCGCGGCTGAGCGCCTCGATGCCGAGTCCGCCCGAACCCGCGAACAAGTCGAGCGCCTCGCCCCCGTCGAAATACGGCCCGATCATGCTGAACAGCGCTTCCTTTACCTTATCCGTCGTCGGCCGCGTACCGGTGCCCGGCACCGCCTTCAGCGGCCGCCCCTTCGCGCTTCCCGAGATGACTCTCACGCTTCGTACCCCCATCGCGCGTATTCGTTTTCTGAATGTATCGAAAATATGGTAACACACCTTGCGGCCATTTGAAAAAAGTACCGCGACCGATGTATAAAACTTCCCGGACTGGCAATGCTAGAGCTAACGACATCTTGTATGTCGTAGACAACCGCGGAGAAGACTTACGTTTCCCCATAAGCTCTTCGTCCGGTTTCTCCTCTCCCATGAAAGGAGTCTGCGAAAGCAGGCTCCGGCGTAAAACTCGCGTATAGCCTTGTGCTATGCGCTTTTTTTGTCGTCATTCGTTTTTTCGAAAGCTGTATCCCGTTTTCGGTTATTGGGGATGTTATTCTCATTCGATGCTTTGGGAGCGGGGGGCCTTTCTTATGTTACTTACGGCGATTATGTGGGGAACGTTAATCCTGCCTTGGCTCACCCTTCTTTTCTTACCGAAAGGTGCGCTAAGGCGCTATATGCCGGTTGCTATTTTCACCGCTTTACTGATGACCATTTACGATGAAATCGCGATCGACGCCACGGACTGGATTGTAATAAAACTAAATCTTGTCCCCTGGACGACCTTCGTTCCGTTGATCTACGGCGCCTTCTTCACGAGTACGATATGGATCTTTTCGTTAACTTACGGGCGCTTCCTGGTGTACGCGATCACGAACGTCGTTTGCGATTTCATCTTTTTGTTTGTCCTGAGTCCCGTTTACGAATGGCTGGGATTTTATTCTTTTGCGGAACGCAGCCGTTTCGGAATCTATGTCGACATTGTGTTGGTGTCTTTCGTTATTTACGGCTACCAAATGTGGCAAGAGAAAATCATGAATCCCCATGACGCTCCTCCTAAGCGATCGTCTCTAGATCCCATTACGTTTGGTCTAAGGCGGAAAGCGAGATGAAGAACGGCCGGAATGCCGAAGCGTCTTAACCAGCCCTTTTGGAAGGGACTGGTTTTTTTGTTGCTCTCAGGAACGCATAATTATCCTCGGGCGAGGGGAGGGCCGGCTGCTTGCAAAGGAGATATCATGCGAACATTACCTGACGACGCATTGATCGCGGCATACATTGCAGCCGTAAGTCTTGAACTGGAAGGAGATTTCATCGAGATGCTGCACCGAGAGATCGTTCGAAGAGGGCTCACAGACAGAGTGTATAACATTCGAGATCATTGATTCGATGATAACGTCCGGGGAGTGACCCTTCCCGGTTTGCATTCCAATCTATAGAGCGTCGGTCCCATCCCTTCGCCTCCCTTGGCTCATATCGAGCCAAGGGTTATTTTTGTTCGACGCCGCTCCCTGCCTTTTTTTGCCGTCGCCCCTATGTAATAATCTCCCAACGGCAAGCGCAAACTAACGTCGTGCCAAAAGCTGCGGAAGGAACGAGGGAGGTCGCACCCTTGCTGCTGAATCGAATCGTACTCGTCGGCGCATGGGCCGCCGCCGCCGCCCTGATGGCGTGGGCCACGCCGCGACAGCGCGTTCGCGACGCCCTCGTCGTCTTTATGTTCAAGCAGGTCATCACATGGCCGCTCGGATTGCTCGTCGTCCAATACGGCTTTCTCGCTTATCCCGTTCGGGAGTTTCCGCAAGCGACGTTCGCGAGCTTCTCCTTCGAGTATTTCATCTACCCGGCGACTTGCGTCGCTTTCACGCTGCGCTTCCCGGAACGGCGCGGCGTCTGGGCGAAGCTCGGGTGGTACGCCTTCTTCCCGACTTGGATGACGGCGCTGGAGTTCGCGATCGAACGGTATACGGATCTCGTCCGATACATTCATTGGTCGTGGCACTGGACATGGTTGACGCTCTTGATCACCTTCCATATGACGCGCATGTTTTATTGTTGGTTTATCGAAAAAGGCGCGGTCGCCCCCGCCGTTAAAGGAGGAACTTCGTCATGACGGATAAGGAACAGGATTTGTCCGCGGAACCGGCCGAGCCGGTCGAAGCCGCGGAAGCGGCGCTCGAGGAAGTCGTCGAAGAAGAGCCCGGCGAGCTTCACATCGAATGGGCGGGGTTCATTTAGAGCGAAAACGAAGCCGCTCGGCGTCCGAGCGGCTTCGTTTTCTTCTGCAGGATAAGGGGGGTGGGCTCGCTTGCGAACCCGGCGTTGGGGGACGTCTCATTGCCGCCCTCCGCGCAGCGCGTCGATCTCGCGGGTCAGCGCGAACAACCGCGCGCGATCCTCGTCGGTCAGCTCCGCCTTCGCCATTAGCGCCGTCCGCTCCAGCTCCGCGAGGCGGATCGCCGCGTCGCGGTCCCTCGCTTCCGGCGACGGCGGCGGCGCCGGATCGTCGGTCTCGTATTCCGCGAACGTCTTCTCGTGCACGCGCCACCCGCCCCCGCCGCCGGACAGCGACACGACGCGCGAGGCGACCGCCCGCAGGAAATACCGGTCGTGCGACACGGCGATCAGCGCGCCGGGGTATGCCGCGAGCGCCTCTTCCATTCGCTCCCGCGTGTCGATGTCGAGATAGTTCGTCGGCTCGTCGAGCAGCAGCAGATTCGCCCCGCTGAAGTACAGCTGTAGGAAAGCGGCGCGGCACCGCTCGCCCATACTCAGATCGCCGATGCGGCGGAAGACGTCCTCCCGCCGGAACAAGAAGCAGCCGAGAATCGTTCGCGCGAACGACTCCGTCATGTCCGGCACGCGGAGCAAGCTGTCCAGCAGCGTCTCCTCGTCCCGCAGATGCTCGAGCTGCTGCGAGAAGTAGCCGATGCGCAGCTCCGGATGGCGCCGAATCGTTCCGGCGGTCGGCATCAGCTCGCCCGTCAGCAGCCGAAGCAGCGTCGTCTTGCCGGCGCCGTTCGGCCCGACGACCGCCAGCTTGTCGCCGCGATGCACGGCGAGGCTGCCGCCCGCGAACACCGCCGCGCCGCCGTTCTCGTACCGGTATGCGACGTTCTCCGCCTGCACCAGCGTCTTCGCCTCGAACGCGCCTTCCTTGAACGCGACCTTCAGCCGGTCCGCCTCGCGGGGCTTCTCCACGCGATTCTGCTCGAGCCGCTCGAGCTCCTTCTCCTTGGCATGGTATCGCGCCGTATGCTTGTTGGCCCTGGCCGCGTAATACGGCTTCATAATGCCGAGCTCGGCTTTCGCCGCGTCGCGGCTCGCCTTCAGGTACCACTGCTGGTACATGCGGATCGACGCTTCGATGCTCTCCCGCTCTTGCTCTTGCTTGCGGTACAGCGCCGCCTGCGTCTTTCGCTCCAGCTCCTTCCGCTCCCGGAAGGCGGCGTAATTGCCCTTGTACGACTTCGCGCCGTCCGGCGTCAGCTCGACGATCCGGTCCACGACCGCGTCGAGGAACGTCCGGTCATGCGATACGACCAATACGGCGCCCGGATATTCGCGGATCCACGCTTGCAGCCAGCGAAGCGTCTCCTCGTCGAGATGATTCGTCGGCTCGTCGAGCAGCAGCGCTTTCGGCCTTCGAACGACGAGACGCGCGAGTCCGGCGCGGGTTTGCTGCCCGCCGCTTAAGGAACGGAACGGCCGCTCCCACGTCTCGGGCTGCAGCCCGACTTGGCGCAGCGCCCGTTCCACCTCGGCGTCCCACGCGTAGCCGCCGGCCGTCGCGTATGCGTCCAACGCCTCGCCGTACCGCTCCGCGGCGGCCGCCTGCGCCTCGGGCGTCGCGGCATCCCGCAGCGCCCGTTCGGCGGCCCGCTGCTCCGCCCCCGCGGCGGCGACGCGCGGGTCCGCTTCGCGCACGTAGTCGATCGCGGCTTGTTCGCCGTCGACGCGGGGATGCTGATCGAGCGAGCCCCACGACTCCGCCGGGACGAACCGCTGGATCGTGCCGCCCGTCGGCTCCTCGTCGCCGCGCAGCAGCGCCAGCAGCGTCGTCTTGCCCGCGCCGTTGCGGCCGAACAGCGCCAGCTTCTCGCCTTCGCGGACGTCCATCGTGACGCCCTTGAAGATCGTCTTGCCGTTCCACTCTTTTTCGAGGTCTTTCGTTTTCACTATAAACATATAGGTCGTTCCCCTTTGCCGTTGTCGTACGCTCCCGCCGCCGGCTTCGCCTCGGCGTTGCGGCGGCGGCGGCGCGTCGGTGCTCCGGATCCGGTCAAACGCGCCAAAAAACGCCCGGAAGCTGATCGCTCCGGGCGTTGGGGTGAACGAAACTATGGGTGCATGCATGGACGCATGGACGGAATGCGCGCGGGAAGGTTCGCCAAAAAAAAGATCGCGAACCAACGAACGTCGCATCGCTTAAAGAGTCCGGTCCCGAAGGCACACCGATTCCGCTTCCCTCCGCCATAGGCAGAGCGCTTGCCGCATCTCTCGCGTCAAGTTGTCATAAGCGTATCGAATCAGTGTTATTGCTCCATCGGTCGACGGAATCCTCCTTGCGCTTTCGCGTGCGTCTGCGTATCGGCGTTACGAACTTTGCCGACCAAGTGCATCTTACAATAGATCGCGCCGGATTGCAAGAAGGGATTATCGATCCGGGCGCCGAGGCGTCACGTGCACGATGTCCCCGAACGGGATCCACAGCGTCTCCTCCGGCGTCGTCAGCTTCACGTACCGTTCGATCGGGTCGATCTTCGCGACGACGCCGACCGTCGTCTCGTCGCCGTACGCGCCGAACGTCGTCACGGCCGTCGCGGCCCCGCTCTCGAGCGCCTCCGCGAGCGACGCGGACAGCTCCTCGACGCGCTGCTCGTCGAGCTCCGGCTTCATCCGTTCGTTCAATCTCGTGCGATGAGTGCGAATGGCCGACTTGTGCTCCGGCAGCATCATGCGCGACGCCTCCCATATGCCGTTGCCGCGCAGTTTCTTTCCTCGTGTCGTCATGATGATAAGCGCGCCTCCTTCGGTCTTTCGGTCTTTCGTTGCCGCCTGCCTTCGTTACTTGTAATGCCCGCCGATCTTCGCGGCGCGGCCGTACGCCTGCCCGGCGAGCCCCGCCGATACGGCGCGCACGAGCGACGATACGCCGAACCTCGCCTTGATCGCGTCGGTCGCCCGCTCGAGCGCGCGGTACGTCTCGCGCTCGTCGTCGATCTCGAGCTGGTACGTATCGTCGCGGACGAGGCCGCCGAGCGCAATGCTTACTTGGCGGACCGGCCTGCCGTCCCAGTGGACGCGGAACAGCTCCTTCGCCGCGCGGTACACGTGATTCGTCACCTGCGTCGGCATGAGCAGCGTCGTCTGCCGGGAGAAGCCGAACTCGAAGCCGGCCCCGGTGCAGCCGACCGACAGGACGCGGCCCATCACCCCGCGGAACCGGCAGCGCCGACACACCTCCTCCGAGAGCTCCAGGAGCACCGTCTCGATGTCGCGCGCCTCCGCGTAATCGCGCGGCAGCGTCATGCCGTGCCCGATCGCCTGCTGCGCCCCTTCGTGCGTGCCCGGCGTCACGGGGGAGTCGTCGATGCCGTGGGCGATGCGCCACAGCACCTCGCCGTTGATGCCCCACTTCCGCTTCAGCGTCTCGACGGGCGTGCGCGCGAGGTCTCCGATCGTGTAGATGCCCATCCGGTTCAGATGCCGCATCATGCGGCTGCCGACGCCGAACATGCCCTGCACCGGCACCTTCCACAGCTTCTCCTCGACCTCCGCCTTCCGCAGAACGTATACGCCCGCCGCGTTCTTCTTCGCGAACTGGTCGCACGCCATCTTCGCCAGCACCTTGTTATCGCTGATGCCGACGCGGGCGTAGACGCCCGTCTTCTCGAGAATTTCGCGCTGCATGCGCCGCGCCGTCTCTTTCGCGTCCCCGCCGTGGAGGTGGAGGCTGCCGGTCAGCTCGCAGAACTGCTCGTCGATGGAGAAGGGCTCCACCGCATCCGCGTACCGCTCCAGAATGCGCGTAATCTGCATCGAGACGTCGATGTACGTCTGCATGCGGGGACGGACGACGATCAGGTCCGCGCACTTGTTCAGCGCCTCGCCGAGCCGCTCCGCCGTCGTCACGCCGTACCGCTTCGCGATCGGACAGGCGGCCAGCACGATCCCCGAGCGGATCTTCGGGTCCCCGGCCACCACGACCGGCTTGCCCGCCGTCTCGGGTCGGCACGCCTTCTCGACGCTGGCGTAGAAGCTCTGCATGTCGGCCATCATGACGATGCGGCCTCCGCTATGATTCATCGGTCATCACCTTACCTGGGCAGAAAAATAAGAATGTACGTTCGGGGGCGGTTACGACTTATTATACACCGAACATATATTCTTATCCAGAGGCGAAATGGTCAACGGAACAGATTCCACATTTTGATCAGGTGCAGCGGGTTGTTCGGATCGAGCTTCTGATCGAGCACGAAGCGGATAACGTTCTCCTTCTGCGCGTCCGTCAGCTTCTCGTCGAGCGCCTTGCAGGCGAGGCCCAGGAGCCGCTTCACCGTCGAACGGCTCTGGAGGTCGGCCTTCGTCACGGTGCCGACCGCGGTTTTAAGCCGTTCCTTCGCCGCGGGATCTTTCAATTTCGTCTTCACGCGGTCCACCATCTGAACGCTGATGCCGTACTTTTCGTATGCGGGCACTCGAATCGCCTCCCGGGGTACAAACTACGATACCTATTGTATGTGGGGAGGCGGCGGAACCTGCTTTTTCGTTCAGGAAAAAGGTTTCGTAACGCAAACAAGGCGGCCCCCAAGGGACCGCCCCGTCGTAACCGCCTAGTCGATCAAATCGCCGTCCAAAATTTGCTCCCGGGCGAGCAGCGCCCGCAAATCGGCGTACGCCGCGCTCGTCCAGAACGTATCGCCCCGCACGAGCTCCGCCGCATCGTCGCGCGCCGCTTCCAGCGCCGCGAAGTCCGCCGACGGGTCGGCGAGCCGAAACTCCGGCGCGCCGCTCTGCTTCGTGCCGAAGAAGTCGCCGGGTCCCCGCAGCTCGAGATCGCGGCGCGCGACCTCGAAGCCGTCGTTCGTCTCCGTCATGACGCGCATCCGTTCGCGGCCTTGCTCCGACTTCGGATCGGCCACGAGCACGCAATACGACTGATGCGCCCCGCGCCCGACGCGGCCCCGCAGCTGGTGCAGCTGCGACAGGCCGAACCGCTCCGCGTCGTACACGACCATGACCGTCGCGTTCGGCACGTCGACGCCGACCTCGATGACCGTCGTCGACACCAACACGCCGACGTCGCCCGCCGCGAACCGGCCCATGACGTCGTCCTTCTCCGACGCCGTCATCCGGCCGTGCAGCAGCCCGACGGCCGCCGGCGGAAACACCGCCTGCAGCTGCGCGTACATGTCGAGCGCGTTCTGGAAGTCGAGCTTGTCCGACTCCTCGATGAGCGGACAGACGATGTACGCCTGCCGGCCCGCGGCCATCTCCCGCCGAATGAGATCCAGCACCTCGTCCATGCCCGAGTGCTTCACCCACGTCGTGCGGATCGGCAGCCGCCCCTTCGGCAGCTCCCGCAGCGTGGAGACGTCCATGTCCCCGAACGCCGTAATCGCGAGCGTGCGCGGGATCGGCGTCGCCGTCATCGTGAGCACGTCCGGATGCAGCCCCTTGCGGCGCAGAATGCTGCGCTGCGCCACGCCGAACCGGTGCTGCTCGTCCGTGACGACGAGCCCGAGTCCCCTAAAATACACGTCCTCCTGGATGAGCGCGTGCGTGCCGACGACGATGTCGACGAGTCCGCTCTGCAGGCTCGCGAGCACGTCGCGGCGCTCCCGCTCGCGGAGCGAGCCGATCAGGAGCCCGACCTCGATGCCGTACGGCTCGAATAAGCGCCGCAGCGACTTCGCGTGCTGCTCGGCCAAAATTTCGGTCGGCACCATCAAGGCTCCCTGCAAGCCGCCGCGAACGCAAGCGTACAGCGCCACGGCGGCGACGATCGTCTTGCCCGCGCCGACGTCGCCCTGCAGCAATCGGTTCATGCTGTGCGGCGACTCCAGATCCTTCAAAATTTCGGCGATAACCTTCTTCTGCGAATCGGTCAACTCGAACGGCAGCGCCCGCACGAAGCGCCGCACCTCCTCGCGGTCGAATCGGTGCGGGACGCCTTCCTTGCGCCGATTCGCCCAGGCGCGGTACGCCTGAATCTTGAGCTGGAACAAAAACAGCTCCTCGTAGACGAGGCGCCGCCGCGCGTCCGCGCCCGACACGGCGCCGCCCGGCTGGTGGATGCCGCGGACCGCGTCGCGCCGCGGCAGCAGCCGGTACTTCCGGACGAGCTCCGGCGGCAGCAGCTCCGGCATCGCGTCCCCGAACTGGTCGAGGGCCGTCGCAATCGTCTTGCGCATCCAAGGCTGCGTAATTTCGCCGCCGACGGCGTAGACCGGAATGACGGAGCCGGCCTTCTGCACCCGCGAATTCGGAAACTCCGTGCCGGATACCGTCAGCTGTTTGCGGGCCTTGTCCCATTTGCCGGTCAGCACCGCCTCCCCGCCGTACGGAAGCCGATCCTTCAGGTAATGCTGATTGAACCATACGGCGGTGAACAAAATCGAGCCGGAAGCCGCCTTGCACACCATGCGCGTCTTCTTGCCGAACCGCTGCACGTTCGGCTCGCTCATGACGACGGCGGACACCGTCGCCTTCTCCCCGTCCGGCGTCTCCTCCAGCGGGCGGATGCGGAAGTCTTCGTACCGGATCGGGAACGAATCGAGCAGCGCGCCGACGGAAAAAATCCCGAAGGAAGCAAGCTCTCGCGCCTTGGCTTCGCCAACGCCGCGCACTTGTTCCACCGGGATCGCGTACAAATCTTGCGTCATGCTTCCGCAGGCGTGACGAACAGTCCGAGCGTGCCCGGACCGACATGCGTGCCGATGACGGGACCGAGCTCGAAATACGACACGTCTTTCACGTCGAACCGCTCCTTCAGCACGCCCTCGAACTCCTCCGCCCCGGCGCGCGCGTTCGCGTGCACGAACATCACGTCGATCGACTTGCCGTCGAACTTCTCTTGCAGCAGCTCGACGATCCGCCCCATCGCCTTCCGGCTGCCCCGCACCTTGTCGACCGGGAAGATGACGCCTTCCTCCGGATCTATCGACAAGATCGGCTTAATGTTAAGCAGCGAGCCGAACACGGCGGACGCCTTCCCGATCCGGCCGTTCCGGTGCAGGTACTCCAGCGTGTCCACGAGGAAGTACAGCTGCGTCTGCTCCTTCAAGCTCCGGATGCGAGCGAGGATGGCCTCGACGTCCGCTCCGTTCGCGGCCGCCTCCGCCGCCGCGATCGCGAGCATGCCGAAGCCGAGCGACGCGCTCTTCGAATCGACGATATGAATGTTCGGGTCCCCGCCGAGCAGCGACTTCGCGA
This sequence comes from Paenibacillus antri, assembly GCF_005765165.1. Classification (NCBI taxonomy): domain Bacteria; kingdom Bacillati; phylum Bacillota; class Bacilli; order Caryophanales; family Paenibacillaceae; genus Paenibacillus; species Paenibacillus antri. The sequence goes on from NZ_VCIW01000018.1 coordinate 113,981, forward strand.
GCACGGCGGACTGGTACGTCCCGCTGAAGGCCGAAGACAAATGGATGGAGATGATGACGGTACCCGGCTCCTCCAGCAGTTTCTTATAGACGTCTACGAAGTCGACCGGCGACGGCTGAGACGTCGTCGGCATCTCTTTCGTACCGGCCAGCTTCACGAAGAAGTCGCTCGACGCGAGGGTCACCGAATCCAAGAACGTCTCGTTGCCGAAGTGCACCTTCAGCGGCACCATCTCGATGCCGAGCCGCTCCCGGACGTCTTTCGGCAAATCGGACGTGCTGTCCACGACGATGCGCACTTTGCCCATACAGATCACCTCGTTTAAAAATTGGATACCGTTATTCCGCGGAGAAGAGGTATGCGTACACGGGCTGTCCGCCCGGAAGCAGTTCGACTTCTACGTCGGGGTACTGTTCTTCGAAAAAGCCGCGAAGACGGTTCGTCACCGCGTCGTCCGCCGATTCGCCGACGTAGACGGAGACGATCTCCTCCCCGTCGCTCAGCATGGAGCGCAGCAGCTCGGTGCACGTCTCGTACGGGTCGTCGTTCGACGCGACGATCTTGCCGTCCAAGATGCCGATATGATCGCCTTCCTTGATGTCGACGCCGTCGATGGACGTATCGCGCACGGCGAACGTCACCTGGCCGGACTTCACGCGCTTCGCGGCGGAGGACATCGCCTCGCCGTTCCGTTCGAAGTCGGCGCCCTCTTGGAATGCGAGCACCGCGGCGATGCCCTGCTGGATCGTCTTCGTCGGCACGACGATCACTTGCTTCTCGGCGATGTCTTTCGCCTGGTTCGCCGCCATCACGATATTGGAGTTGTTCGGCAGCACGAACACGCGGTCCGACGGCACGCTGTCGATCGCGTTCAAGATGTCTTCCGTGCTCGGGTTCATCGTCTGCCCGCCGGACAATACGAAGTCGACGCCGAGACTCGCGAAGATGTCGCTTAGTCCTTCGCCCGCCGCGACGGCGATCATGGCGAACGGCTTGCGCGGCGTCTCGACCGCGGCCATCGCCGGCTCGGCGTCCGTGATGACGTCGGTTTCGTAATCCTGCGACAAAATATGGCTGTGCTGCTCGCGCATGTTCTCGATCTTAATGCGCGTCAGATCGCCGAATTGCTGCGCGTACGTCATGACCTCGCCCGGATGCTCCGCGTGAATATGAATCTTTACGAGGTCGTCGTCCGCGACGACGAGCAGCGAATCGCCCATGCCTTCGAGCTTCTCGCGGAACCCGGGCTCTTCGAAGACGACGCCCGGAATTTTCCCGCCCGGCGTCAGCCGCACGATAAATTCCGTACAGTAGCCGTGTTCGATCGATTCCGTCTCGATGTGCGCCTGAACCGGGGCATGCTTCTCCGCGGCGCGACGCGCCTGCTCGATCGACTCCGGCGGAATGACGGAGTAATCGGTCTTCGGCCCCCCGGCCGCGACCGGCTCGACGATCGAGGCCGCCGCCGGAACTTCGCCGGACAGGACGGCATAGAAGCCCTCGTATACGAATACGAGACCTTGGCCGCCGGAATCGACGACGCCGACCTGCTTCAGCACCGGAAGCAAGTCCGGCGTGCGGGCGAGGGCGAGCTTCGCCGCCTCCAGCGTGTCCCGCATGACGGCGACGACGTCTCCGCCGCGGCGCGCGCTTTGGATCGCCGCCTTCGCGGCTTCCTTCGACACGGTCAGAATCGTGCCTTCGACAGGCCGTACGACGGCGGCGTACGCCGTCTCCACGCCTTGCTGCAGCGCTTGCGCGAATTGCGCGGCATCCGCCTTCTCGAGCGTAGCGACGCTCTTCGAGAAGCCGCGGAACAGCTGCGACAGGATGACGCCCGAATTGCCGCGCGCGCCCATCAGCAGCCCCTTGGCCATGACCTCGGCCGATCGGCCGAGGTGAGGAGAAGTCCTCTTCTTGAGTTCGTCCACTCCGGAGGTGAGAGTTAGATTCATGTTGGTGCCTGTGTCCCCGTCGGGAACGGGGAAGACGTTCAGGGCGTTCACTCGCTGCACGTTCGCGTGTAATCGTTCGGCTGCGGCCAACGCCATGGACGTAAACTCCGCTCCGTCAATAAAGCGCTTACTCAATTCGACATTCTCCTTCCTTATGATGAAACGCGAACTCCTTGAACGAAAATGTTGACGAAGTCGACATGCAGGCCGACGATATCGTTCAACACGTATTTCACTTTCGATTGAATGTTATGCGCCACTTCGGAAATCTTCGTACCGTAACTGACGATAATATACAAGTCGATATGCACGACATCCGCTTCGCGTCGCACGTCGACGCCTCGTCCGAGATTGTCGCGGCGAAGCAGTTCGGCGATGCCGTCTTTCAGCTTGTTCTTGGAGGCCATTCCTACAAGTCCATAACATTCCAGAGCCGCGGAGCCGGCGATCGTCGCGATGACTTCGTCGGTGACGTACACTTTCCCTCTTTCCGTGTCCAATTGAATGGGCATCTATAACCTCTCCTTCATGGTATGTAATATTATGGACTAAACCTCATTGTACTATATTAGACCAAAGAAATAAATGCAATCCCCCAACAACTTCGCGTTGACTGGCGCCCATGCCATATGCTATATTAATAACTATGTTTGCCACGGAAGGGTGGTGTCTGCAATGTCCAGAGTATGCTATATTACCGGCAAGAAGCCGGGGTCCGGCAACCACGTATCGCACGCGAACAACCGCAACCGCCGTTCGTGGGGCGTGAACGTCCAGAAGGTACGGATTCTTGTGAACGGGAAGCCGAAGCGCGTGTACGTGAGCACTCGTGCGCTGAAATCGGGGTTAATCACCCGCGTATAATTTCAAACACGCCGCTGACAAGAGGAGGATGCTTACGCATCCTCCTCTTCTTGTCGTATGTATCGCTGCTTGTTTCTTTTCGAAAAGGACAAAAAGCACCGTTCAGGTGCTTTCATCGATGTTCCCCAAATGGCGCCCACGGAAACCCTTGTCAGTTTTTGTTAAAAGCGTTTAACAAAGTTTTCACGAATCCGCCTAAGAATTTAGGTAGTTTGATTGTATAAAACTTCATCTCTACCCCTCCTCGCAAAGTTTCCGCCGCTCACGATTCCGTACGTTCCCCACTACAAGCCTTATAGCCCTATTGTATTCAGGGATTCCGGAAATGTGCCTACTTTCCTTCCGAGGGACAAAAATTTGTTCAGAGGGCCGCGTCGGCGCGCAGCTCGGCCATCGCCTTCGCGCGATCGCGCACGCCGAAGACGGAGCTTCCCGCGACGAGCACCGAGGCTCCCGCCTCCGTGACGAGGCGCGCCGTGCCTTGCGCGATGCCGCCGTCTACTTGAATGGCTACGCGGCCGTCCAAGCCGTCCTCGCGGATCCATTCGCGGAGCGCCGCGATCTTCTTCAGCGTCGAAGGGATGAACGCCTGACCGCCGAAGCCGGGATTCACCGTCATGACGAGCACGAGATCGATGTCCGCCAATACCGGCCGCACCCATTCCGCGGGCGTCGCCGGGTTCAATGCGACGCCGGCCTTCACGCCGCGCGCCTTGATCGTTTGAATCGTCCGATGCAGATGCGCGCATGCCTCGACATGCACGGTCACGCCGTCCGCGCCCGCGTCCACGAACGCGTCGACGTACGCTTCGGGCTTCTCGATCATCAGATGCACGTCCATGAACAGCGACGTGCGCGGCCGAAGCGCTTCGACCACGAGCGGGCCGAACGTAATGTTCGGCACGAATTTGCCGTCCATTACGTCCAGATGCAGCCAATCCGCGCCGCCTTGCTCGATATCCCGCACTTCCTCCGCGAGCGTCGCGAAGTTGGCGGCGAGCAGCGATGGAGCGATGATCGCCATATCAATACCTCCGTTTTCTATCCCGGATCTCGACCGCGAACGCAGCGTAATGCTCGTACCGCCGCTTGTCCGCTTCGCCGGACGCTACCGCTTCCAGGACGCGGCAGCCCGGTTCTTTCAGGTGGAGGCAGCCGCGGAACTTGCAGCCGTTCGACAGCTCCGCGAACTCCGGGAACGCCTCCGTCAACGCCTCGGGCTCCATCTCGGGAAACTCGAGCGTCGAAAATCCGGGCGTGTCCGCGAGCATGCCGCGCGCTCCGACGCGGAACAGCTCCACGTGGCGGGTCGTATGCTTGCCTCGTCCCAGCTTCTCGCTGATCTCGTTCGTCGCGAGCAGCAGCCCCGGCGCGAGCCGATTGAGCAGCGAAGACTTGCCGACGCCGGACTGACCCGCGATGACCGTGATGCGGCCTTCCAGCTCGCCGAGCAGGCCCGCGATCCCCTCGCCTCCGCGAGAGCTCGTCAAATAGACGGGATAGCCGATGCGCTCGTACGTCGCCCGCAGCTCGGCGATCTCCGCCTTGAGATCGGCCGCCTCCGGCTTCTCCAATAAATCCGCCTTCGTGAAACAGAGGATCGAACGCAAGCCGGCCAGCTCGGACAACGCTAAAAATTTGTCGAGCAGCGACCGGTTGATGTCCGGCCGCGTCACCGCGAAGACGATCAGCGCCGTGTCCACGTTGGCGATCGGCGGGCGCACGAGCTCCGTCGACCGAGGCGCAAGCTCGACGACCGTGCCTTCGCCGGAGCCGTCGACCTTCGCCTCGAAGCGGACGCGGTCGCCGACGAGCGGCGACACCCCCTGCTTCTTAAACAACCCCCGCGCCCGGCAGGCGACGACGTCGCCGCCGTCGTCCGGCTGCACGTAATAAAATCCGCTGAGCGCCTTCACAATCAAGCCATCCTGCATGCGTTCCGCTTGCCTCCCGCTAGAAACTTAAGTTTATAGGCCTTCGACGGTCTGTTCCGTCCCGTCCGACGGGCTCTGGCCTTCCTCGTCTCCCGGTTCGCCGTCGACCGGCTCCGCGGGTTCCTCCTCGAACGCCTCCGGCTCTTCCTGACGCGGCGCGTTCGCCGAACCGCCGCTTTCTTCCGCTTGCCTGTGCGTCCAAGTATATTGATCGAGCTTCGCATCGTCCAGGAACACTTCGATCGATGCGTTCTTGCTCGGCGACGTAACGACCTCGAAGGTGAACGACTGTTCGGACGACACCTTCTGATTTACCGCCTCGACGCGTTCGCCCATAGCGTCGGTGACGAGAATGCGAACGGCGCTCTCGGCGCCTTGCTCCTTCGGTCCGATGACGACGGTATACGTCGTCGCGCGAGCCTCCTTCGGCAGCCCATCGCTGATATAAATCATGATGCCTTCGCCCGGCGGCTTCACCGGGTCGCCCGGCTGATACGGGAATTGCTTGAACACGCGGCCCTTCTCGAAGTAGGCGGGCTCGCGGACGATGTTTTTCTCCAGCAGTTCAAGGCCCGCGCGCTCCAGCATCGCCTGCGCTTCTTGCGCGGTCAGTCCGAGCAGCTCCGGCATGTCGGTCTCTTCGCGCCCCCGGCTGACGACGACGCGCACCGACGTATCGAGCGGATCGATCGGCTGCAGCGCCGGCGGGAATTGCTCGATGATGCCGCCCGCGCCTTCCTTGTCGCTGAAGTCAGCGTCGAATTGGACGCTCTCGTCGGGAATGCCGAGCTCCTCGAGGGCGGCTCTCGCCTCCGCCTCCGTCAGGCCGACGAGCGCCGGCATCTCGACCATCTCGATCCCCTTGCTGACGTACAAGCGGATCGGCATCGTTCCCTTCACCTTCTCGCCCGCCTTCGTCTGCGAGATAACGTAATCGAGCGGCACTTCGCGATTGTATTCGTAGACGATCGGATCCTCTACGACGAGTCCGGCCGCCTCGATCTCGGTTATCGCCCGCTCGAGCGGCAGCCCTTCGACGAGCGGCACCTCGACGGTCGGGATGACGAAGATCTCCTGTACCTTGTTCACGCCCCACCATGCGCCGCCGAGCAGCACGAGCAGGATGCCGAACCAGACGAGCGGCTTCACCCAAGGATTCCCTCTGCGCTCCTCTTCCTCTTCGTCCACGTAGCTGCCGTCCCGCCATACCGGCGCGCCGGACGCGCTTTGAGAGGCTTCGCCGCTTCCGGCTCCGTCCAGCGCTCCCGGACGACCCGCAGGCTTCATGTCGCCGCGGATGGCCGGAATGACCCGCGTCGCCTCCGCGTCGTCTTCCGCGTCGCTGGCGTATGTCCACTTCGGCTCGTCCCTACGCTCGGGCGCGAGGCACGTTTCCAAGTCCCGCAGCATCTCTCCGGCCGAGACGTATCGCTCTTCCGGCCGTTTGCGAAGCGACTTAAGGATCACGTTTTCCACGCTTTGGGGAATCATCGGATTGACGGCCCGCGGTTCCTCGACGGGCTCCTGCAGATGCTTCAACGCGACGCTGATCGGGCTTTCTCCGATGAACGGAAGTCTCGCCGTCAGCATCTGGTACAAGACGATACCGAGGGAATACAAGTCCGACTTCTCCCCCGCGGTCACGCCCTTGGCGTGCTCCGGCGAGAAATAGTGAACCGAACCGATGACGGAGCCCGTCTGCGTAATCGTCGACGTCGTGATCGCCCGCGCGATGCCGAAGTCGGTCACCTTCACGCGGCCGTTCTTGCCGATCAATATGTTATGAGGCTTAATGTCCCGATGGATAATGCCGTTCGCATGCGCATGCTCGAGTGCGTCGCAAATTTGCGTCGCGATATGTACGGCTTCCGCGGTTTGCAGCGGAGCCTGCGCCTTGATGATATCGTTCAGGTTGGAGCCTTCGATATACTCCATAACGATGAAATGCGTCTCTTCGTCTTGCCCGACGTCGTAGATGCTTACGACGTTCGGATGGGACAACGACGCGGCGGATTGCGCCTCTCTCCGGAAGCGACGGATGAACTCCTCGTCGTGTACGTATTGCTGACGGAGCACCTTGACCGCCACGTGCCGATTCAGCAGCGTGTCCCTCGCCTTGTACACCAAGGCCATGCCCCCGCCTCCGACGCGTTCGATCAATTCGTATCGCCCCGATAAAGTCGTTCCGTTCATCCGCTTCTCTCCCCTTTCGTCTCGGCGTTATGAACCATTTTCGATCAGCACCACCGATATATTATCGTCTCCGCCCGCGTTCAGCGCGTACTCGACGAGGCGGTCCACCTTCTCGCTCAGCGTTCCTTCTCCGCGCACCGTGCGCGTCATCTCCGATTCCGGCACCAGATTCGAGAGCCCGTCGCTGCACAGCAGCAACAGATCCCCCGCCGACCACGGCAAAAAGACAAGGTCGACGTCCACGTCCGCCTCCGTGCCGAGCGCTCTCGTAATCACGTTGCGGCGCGGATGTACCGCGGCCTCGTCCGGCGTCAGCTGTCCGGTCTTCACGAGCTCGTTGACGAGCGTATGGTCTTCGGTGATTTGCGAAACCGTCTCATGATTTATGTAGTAAGCCCTTGAATCGCCGATATGACCGATCAATACGCGGGAGGCGTCGGCGAGCGCCGCCGTGACCGTCGTGCCCATCCCCCGATAATGCTCTTTCCCCGAAGCGACTTCGAATACTTTGGCGTTCGCCTCGCGAATCGCGTCGACGAGACGCGCCTTCCGTTCGGCGTCGTCGAGCTCGCCCGAGACGCGTACGAGCGCGCTCTCCAATAGCTCGATCGTAATTTGGCTGGCCGTGTCTCCGGCTTGATGGCCGCCCATGCCGTCGGCGACGATGGCGAGCGTGCAGCCCGCCACCCCGTCCTTCACGACGATCCGATCTTCGTTGACCGACCGCACGCGGCCGACATCGGTTTTATACGCTGTTTTCAACATCAGATTCACCTCGCGGTCGACTCCATATGCTTCGCCCGCAGCTGGCCGCAGGCGGCTGCGATATCGTGCCCCTGCTCCCTGCGGATCGTCGTGTTCACCTGTTTCGACTCCAGAATGCGTTTGAATTCGAAAATGTGCTCCTTCGGCGTACGAACGTAATCGCGCTCCGGCACGTAGTTGACCGGAATGAGGTTGACGTGGCACAACATTCCCTTCAGCACGGCGCCCAATTCCTCGGCGTGTTCCGGCTGATCGTTGACGCCGTTGATAAGCGCGTACTCGAACGTAATGCGGCGGCCCGTCTTCTCGATGTAATACCGGCAGGCGTCCATGACGTCCGCGAACGGGAACCGCCGGTTGACCGGCATCAACTTCGAACGCAGCGCGTCGTTCGGCGCGTGAATCGAAATCGCGAGGTTGATCTGCGTATTCCAATCGGCGAACTCGCGAATTTGCGGCACGATGCCGCTCGTCGACACGGTGACGTGACGTTGGCCGATCTTCATGCCTTTGTCGTGCACCATGAGCGCGAGGAACGTCTTCGTAGCTTCGTAGTTTTCGAACGGCTCGCCCGAACCCATCACGACGATGCTGCTGATTCGCTCGTTCGTCGCGTCGAGCAGTCGCTGGGCGTACACGACCTGCGCCACGATCTCGCCCGCGTACAGATTGCGCTTCAGCCCGCCGAGCGTCGACGCGCAGAACGTGCAGCCGATCCGGCAGCCGACCTGCGTCGTCACGCAGATGCTGATGCCGTAATTATGCCGCATGACGACCGTCTCGATCGCATGATTGTCGTAGAGGCCGAACAGAAACTTAATCGTGCCGTCCTTCGACTCCAGCTTCGTGATTTCGTTCAGCGTGACGAATTGGTAACTCGCCTTCAGCTTCTCCCGAAGCTCCTTCGATAGATTCGACATGTCGTCGAAGTCGACGACCCGCTTGCCGTAGAGCCAGTCGAAAATTTGTCCCGCGCGGAACGCCGGCTCGCCCTGCGATTTCAACCAGTCCTGCAACGCTTCCAGCGTCAGGTCGTAGATGAAAGGTTTCTCCGGCAGCTGTATCTCTTTTTTCATAGGTATCCCTGCTTTCTGCCGTCTCGGGCCGACGGGCGCCAGCCTATTCCGCGGCGCCCTCCGCCGAAACTCTTCTTTCTATTGTAAACGTTCGTCCGCCTTTTTAACACATCTCTTCTAGGACGAGCGAGAGGATGATCGGATCAGCCTAGCCATAAAGAACCCGTCGGAGCCGAAATCGGCGGGAGTCACGAGCAGCCGTCCGGGACCCGCGGCGCATCTGACGGCCGTCTCCCTTGCGATGCCCGGCGGCATCGTCGGATCCGGCGCATAATCCGGATGCGCGGCGAGAAACGCGTCGATCTGCGCTTCGTTCTCGCTCGGCTCCAGCGTGCACGTGCTGTAGACGAGAATGCCGCCCGGCTTCAGCAGCTTCGAGACGGAGGCGAGAATCGCGCGCTGCGTCTCGACGATGCTCGCGACGTCCTCCGGCGTCTTCGTCCACTTAATGTCCGGCTTGCGCCTTATGACGCCGAAGCCGGAGCAAGGCGCATCGAGCAGGATGCGGTCGAACGAGCCTTCCTCGAACCGCTCGTGCAATTTGGCGGCGTCCGCGACGACCGTATGGACGCTGGCGAGCCCTAACCGGCTCGCCGCTCCGTCGATGAGCTCCTTCTTATGCGGATGGATGTCGCAGGCGACGATCTCGCCCTTATCCTCCATCCGTTCCGCGAGCTGCGTCGTCTTCCCGCCGGGCGCCGCGCAGCAGTCGAGCACGCGCATGCCCGGCGCCGGATCGAGAAGCGCGGCGACGAGCATCGAGCTTTCGTCCTGCACGGTGCACAGTCCGGCCTTGAACGCTTCGGTGAACGCCAGGTTGCCGCCGTTCGCCGAGACGACGCCGTCTTCGCTCACCAGGGACGGCACCGCTTCGACGCCTTCCGCCGCCAGCTTCGCGATCAAGCCGTCGCGATCGATCCGAAGCGGGTTCACCCGCGCGCTCGCCTTCGGCGGCTCGTTGTTCGCCGCGGCGATGCGTTCGGCGGTCTCCTCGCCGAACGCGCGAACCCATTCGCGCACGAGCCATTCCGGATGCGAATGCTCGAACGCGATGCGCTCGACCGCGCTCGCGCCGGTCGGCGGTGTCGGCCGCCCGGGGTTCGCAGCGAGCTTGCGCAGCACGGCGTTCACCAGGCCGGATACGCCTTGGTGGCCCCGCCGCTTCGCGATGGCGACCGCCTCGCTCACGGCGGCATGCGGCGGCACGCGGTCGAGGAAGAGCAATTGGTACGCGCTGAGCCGCAGCAAGCTGCGGACCCAAGGCTGCAGCTTTTTCGCGCCTTTGGCAAGATGAGTATCGAGCACCGTATCGATCGTGTTTCGGCGCTGGATCGTGCCGTACACGAGCTCCGTGGCGAGACCCGCCTCCCGGGGATCGAGCTTCGTACGATTGAGCGCCGCATTAAGCGCCAGATTGCTGTACGCGCCTTCCTGTTCGACGGCGGTCAGCGCTTCGAGCGCCAGCTCGCGGGCGCCGAGCGGCTTCCGGCCGGACGGCGGCTTGGCGCGTGGGCCGGGCTTCGAGCCGGGTTTGGATCCAGGCTTCGTTCCGGGTTTCGCCCCTGCTTTCGATCCCGTTGCCGATGCCGTTCCGCTTCCCGCTCCGGCGTTCGCCCCGGCGCGAACGCCGGCGGTCGGTCCCGTCTTCGGCCCGGTCATCGAGCCGCCTCCCCTTGCGACGCTTCCGGCGATTCGCCGAGCGTATCGCCCTTCTTCATCTGGCCGTTCCGCGCGAACTCGGACACCGGCAGCGCCTTCTTGCCCGCCGGCTGCACCTCGGTGGCGACGAACACGCCGTCGCCGGTCGCGATCGCGAGGCCGTCCGCGCCGACGCCGATCACCGTGCCGGGCGCCGCGCCGGCGGCTCGTCCCGGATCCGGACGCGCCGCCTTCCATACCTTAAAGACGTCGCCGTTCCAGAACGTGAAGGCGCCCGGACGCGGCGACAGACCGCGAAGCTGATCGTAGATCGCCGAGGCGGGGCGCGTCCAGTCGATACGCTCGTCTTCGCGCGACAAGTTCGGCGAATACGTCGCTTCGGCCTCGTTCTGCGGCGTGCGGGGAGCGGTCCCGTCCAAAACCGCCGGCACCGTCTCGAGCAGCAGCTTCGCGCCGACGACGCTCAAGCGCTCGAAGACGAGACCTGCGTCATCGTCCGGCCCGATCGACAGCTCGGCCTTCGAGATCATGTCTCCGGTATCCAAGCCCTCGGCCATGTACATGATCGTCACGCCGGTGACGGTCTCGCCGTTCATGATCGCCCGCTGGATCGGCGCGCCGCCCCGGTATTTCGGCAGCAGCGAGCCGTGTACGTTGATGCAGCCGAAGCGCGGCATCGACAGCACCGACTTCGGCAAAATTTGCCCGTACGCGGCCGTCACGATCAGGTCCGGCGCGTACGCCGCCAGCTCCGCGACGGCTTCCGGCGCCCGCAGCTTCGCCGGCTGCAGCACGGGCAAGCCGAGGCGAAGCGCTTCTTCCTTCACGGGCGTCGGCGTCATCGTCTTCTTGCGCCCGACCGGCCGGTCGGGCTGCGTGACGACCGCCTTGACGTTATATCCTGCATCGATTAACGCACGAAGGGACGGCACGGCAAAGTCCGGCGTCCCCATAAATACGATATTCGCGTTCTTCATACGACGTCGTCATCCTCTTCGTCTTCGTCCGGCTTCGGCTCGTAGACGCGCTCGGCGATGTCGATGTACAAGACGCCGTTCAGGTGGTCGATCTCGTGTTGGAACGCGCGAGAAAGGAAGCCGTCCGCCTCGATCGCGATCTCGTTCCCGTTGCGGTCGAGTCCCTTGACCTTCAGGCGGTCCTTGCGCCGAACGTCGCCCTGCAGGCCGGGAATGCTGAGGCAGCCTTCCGGACCGAGCTGCTCGCCGCCCGCCTCGACGATCTCCGGATTGACCATTTCGATCAATCCATGATCGTCGCCGACGTCGATGACGATAACGCGCTTGGAGATGCCGATCTGCGGCGCCGCGAGACCGACGCCGGGCGCGTCGTACATCGTCTCGGCCATGTCGGTCAACAGTTTCTGAATATTCGGCGTTACCTTCGGCACCGGCTTCGCGACTTCGCGAAGGACCGGGTCCGGATGCTTGACGATGATGCGAATCGCCATATAGGTTCGTACCCCTTTCGATGAAACCCCGTCTGATGTGTGACCGATGATCCGGCTCGCGCCGCCCTATCGGTTTGTACTTTCTATATCGAAAACACCCGTCTCGACACGCGACTCCGAACGCCATGCCGTTGCGAACAGCGGCTCAGCCGTTGTCGGAGGTTCTACGACTATCCACGCTCTCACGGCCACCCGCGGCGCTGCAGTCGGAGGTTCTCCGACTATCCATGCTCTCACGGCCACCCGCGGCGCTGCAGTCGGAGGTTCTCCGACTATCCACGCTCGCGCGGCCACCCGCGGCGCTGCAGTCGGAGGTTCTCCGACTATCCACGCTCGCGCGGCCACCCCCGGAGCTGCAGTCGGAGGTTCTACGACTATCCACGCTCGCGCGGCCACCTGCGGCGCTGCAGTCGGAGGTTCTCCGACTATCCACGCTCTCACGGCCTCCGACGTCGACATATCCCCCTTATAACAGAACTTGAGGATCCACGTCGAGCTGGATGCTTAATTTAGACTTGCGGACGTCGTCCGAGAGCGCGTCCGCCGACGCGCGCAACGCATCGGCCACGTTCGTTTCTCCCCGATATTTTACCATGCATTGGAACCGATATCTATCTTTCAGTTTCGGGATCGGCGACGGCACGGGACCGAGCAGCTCCGGCTCCTCGCCGGCGCCCCGAAGCTCCGCGAAGCGCTTCTTCAGCTCGCCCGCGAACCGTTCGCTCGATGTCACGAGCCGCGAGATGTCCTCATGCGCCAGCGTCGCGAGCGCGAGCCGGCAATACGGCGGATAACCGAGCTCCCGACGCGAGATGAGCTCGCGTCGAGCGAAGCCGCGGAAGTCGTGATGCTGGGCGAACTGAATGCTGTAATGCTCCGGGGTATACGTCTGTACGACGACCTCGCCCGGCAGCTGATGCCGCCCGGCGCGGCCCGCCACCTGCGTCAGCAGCTGGAACGTCCGCTCCGCCGCCCGGAAGTCCGGCAGCCGCAGTACCGTATCCGCGCTGATGACGCCGACGAGCGTCACGAACGGGAAGTCGAGCCCCTTCGCCACCATTTGCGTGCCGAGCAGCACGTCCGCCTTCCGTTCGCGGAAGTCCGCGAGCAGCTTCTCGTGCGCGCCTTTGGTCGAGGTCGTGTCGACGTCCATCCGGATCGTGCGAATGCCCGGGAACAGCTTCGCGAGCTCCTCCTCGACGCGTTGCGTGCCCGCCCCGAAGTGGCGGATGTGCTCGCTCTCGCAGCTCGGGCAGCGCGTCGCCTCTCGTTCCGTGTACCCGCAGTAGTGACAGCGGGAATGCCTTCCGGAACGGTGGTACGTCAGTGTAATGTCGCAATGCGGACACTGCGCCGTGAACCCGCAGGAGCGGCACATGACGAACGTCGAGTAACCGCGGCGGTTCAGCAGCAGCACCGATTGCTCGCCGCGTTCGAGTCGCGTCGCGAGCGCTTCGCGAAGCCTCGCGCTGAACATCGAACGGTTACCGTCCCGCAGCTCTTGCCGCATATCGACGATGTCGACGCGCGGCATCGCTTGCCCGAAGGCGCGGTCCGGCATCTCAAGCAGCGTATAGACGCCGCGATGCGCGGCGAGATACGTCTCGAGCGCCGGCGTCGCCGAGCCGAGCACGACGGCCGCGCCGTGACGCGAAGCGCGCTCGAGCGCGACGTCGCGGGCGTGGTATTTCGGCGATTCCTCTTGTTTATAGGAAGATTCATGTTCTTCGTCGATAATAATGAGGCCGACGTTCGTGAACGGGGCGAAGATGGCCGACCGCGCGCCGATGGCGATCTTCACGCGGCGGCGAGCGATCTTGCGCCACTCGTCGTAGCGCTCTCCGGCCGACAGCCGGCTGTGCATGACGGCGACCTCGTCGCCGAACCGCCCCTTGAACGCGTTCACCGTCTGCGGCGTCAACGATATTTCCGGCACGAGCAGAATCGCCTCGCGGCCGGCTTCCAGACACGCCTGCATCGCCTGCAGGTACACCTCGGTCTTCCCGCTGCCGGTGACGCCGTGCAGCAGGAACGGCGCATACGTCTTCGCTTCGATCGCGCGCCGAATCGGCGACAGCGCCGCCGCCTGCGTCTCCGTCAGAGGCAGCGGCCGGGACGCCTCGAACCGGCGATCCGCATACGGATCTCGCGACAGCTCTTTCGCTTCGACGACGCAAAACCCCTTCGACTCAAGCGCCTTCACCGCTGCGGGACCGATGCCGCTATCGCGCGCCAGCTCCGCGAGCAGCGGCGGTTCCCCGCCTTCGTCCGCGAGCGACGCCAATCTGTCGAGCAGCTCCGCCTGCTTCGGCGCGCGCCGCCTCGCCGCGTCCGCGGCGGCCGTCAACGCTTCCGCGGAAGCGGACGGGCGCACGCACAGCTGCACCTTCATGCCTAAGCGGTCCTTCACTTCCTTCGATTCCGTCAGCAGCCCGAGCAGGATGGCCGACGTCAGCAGCTCCGCCCGGTCGGCGAACGCCTGCAGCAGCGACTTCTCCGGAACGCGTCCGCGCCGATCGACGTAAGCGAGAAGCTCCCGCAGCGATTCCGGCACGTCCGGAGACGACGGCGGGACGGCCGCTTCGAACACGGTTTCCGTCTTCGTCTTGAGCGCGCTAGGCAGCAACGCCGTAAGCGCCGTATATTGCGGACACAAGTACTTCCGGCTGAGCCAGCCGGCCAAATCCAACAATTCTTCCGTCACGACCGGGGCCGCGTCCAACACGCTCTTCAGCGGCTTCAGCCGCGAAGGGTCCATATCGGACGTCTCTTCGACGGCCAAGACGAAGCCGTTCAGCGTGCGCGGGCCGAACGGCACCGCGGCGCGCACCCCGGGCCGCACGAGAGGCGCGAGCTTGTCCGGCACCGCATAATCGAAAGGCCGGTCCGTATCCCGGGCCGGCGCATCGACGATCACTTTAGCTATCATAGTCCCGTCCCCCGCGCTTCCGCGCGAGCCTTATACGCGTCGTACGCGATCGCAAGCAGCCGATCGGCCACCGCCCGCTTCGATTGCAGCGGCAGGTCCTCGACGAGTCCTTCCGCCGTATAGACGGACACCGCGTTCGTATCGTGGCCGAAGCCGACGTTCGGCTTCGACACGTCGTTCCCCGCGATGAAGTCCGCCTGCTTCCTTGCGGCTTTCCCCATCGCGTGCTTCGCGAGGTCGTTCGTCTCCGCGGCGAAGCCGACGAGCACTTGGCCCGGCGCTTTGCGTTCGCCGAGCGCCTTCAAGATGTCGGGCGTCCGTTCGAGCTCGAGCGACAGCGTCGCTTCGGTCTTCTTCAGCTTGCGCGCCGCCGTCTGCGCCGGCCGGTAATCCGCCACCGCGGCCGCCTTCACGACGATGTCCGCCTCCGCGAACCGCGACAGGACGGCATCGTACATCTGCTGCGCGGATTCGACCCGGACGAGCTCGACGCCCCCCGGCGGCGCGACGTCCGCGCGTCCCGCGACGAGCGTCACCTTCGCTCCGAGGTCCCGAGCCGCCTCCGCCACGGCGAAGCCCATCTTGCCGGACGAATCGTTCGTCAGGTAGCGGACCGGATCGATCCGCTCCACCGTGGCGCCGGCCGTGACGAGCACGCGCACGCCTTCCATCGCCCGGCGACGGCCGAGCCGCTCGATCAGCCGATCCACGATTTCCTCCGGCTCCGCCATGCGTCCCTTGCCCGTGTATCCGCAGGCGAGAAACCCTTCGCCCGGCTCCACGAACGTGAAGCCTCGCGCCCGCAGCGTCTCCATATGCGATTGCACGACCGGATTCGCGTACATATGCACGTTCATCGCCGGAGCGATCAAGACGGGCGCTCGGTTCCCGATCGCCAGCAGCGTCGTCGACAGCATGTCATCGCCGAGGCCGAGCGCCAGCTTCGCCAGGCTGTTCGCCGTCGCGGGCGCGATGACGACCGCGTCGGCGCGATCGGCAAGGTCGATGTGCGAGATGACCGAAGCGTCGTCTTCGTCGAACGTATCGACGATGACCCGATTTCTCGTAATCGCCTGGAACGTCAACGGCGCGATGAATTTCGCGGCGGACGCGGTCAGCACGACGTGCGTCTTCGCGCCGGCCTGCGTGAGCTTGCTGGCGACCGCCGCCGCTTTATATGCCGCGATGCCTCCCGTAACGCCGAGGAGGACCGTCTTCCCCTGTAGCATGCCGTTCCCCTCCGTAAAGAAAAAAATAACAACCGCTAGGGTTGTTGTTTTGAATCGTCGAGAGCCGTTTCTTTAGAAGTCTTCTCGTATGTGATGTACTCGTTATGAATCTCTTCGAGGGCGACGCCCACCTGCTTATGCGACTTCGGATTGCGAAGGTCGGACTTCGCTCCTTCGCGCAGCGCTCTCGCGCGCTTCGACGCGGCGACGACGAGCAAGTACTTGCTGCCGGCTTTCTCGACCAGCTTGTCTATAGACGGATATAACATGTGTAGGTTTACACTCCATTCAGCCATTTTTGAATTGCGGGGAACAACCGCTCCCGCTTGCAGTGCTCCGCCGCGATGATGCTCTGGACGCGATTGCACGCGGTCTCGAGCACGTCGTTCACGACGGCGTAATCGTAATGCTCCATCAGCTTAAGCTCTTCGGCGGCCGCCGCCATGCGGGAACGGATCGAGCTTTCGCTCTCCGTGCCGCGGCCGACGATGCGCTTCTGCAGCTCTTCGAGCGAAGGCGGCAGAACGAAGATGAAGATGGCTTCCGGGAACCGTTCCTTCACCTGCATCGCGCCCTGCACGTCGATCTCGAGGATGATGTCCTTCCCTTGATCGATCGTCTGCTGCACGAACGACTTCGGCGTGCCGTAATAGTTGCCGACGTATTCGGCCCACTCCAACAATTCCCCGGCTTCGATCATCGCCCGGAACTGTTCGTGGGTTTTGAAAAAGTAATTGACTCCGTCGATCTCGCCTTCCCGAGGCTTCCGGGTCGTGGCAGAGACGGAGTAGACGAGCTCCGGCGACAATGCGCGAAGCCGATTGCACAGCGTTCCCTTGCCTACGCCGGACGGGCCGGATAGGACGAGAAGCAAGCCCTTGGTCATGAAGCGTTCCTCGACTTTGGTTAGGGTGGTCGTTACGGTATGGGTCATCGCGTTCACTCGTCGTTGTCTTCGTCTTTGTTGGACAACCGATGCGCGACCGTCTCCGGCTGCACCGCGGACAAGATGACGTGATCGCTGTCCGTGATGATGACGGCGCGCGTTCGGCGGCCGTACGTCGCGTCGATCAGCATATGCCGGTCACGCGCCTCTTGGATGATGCGCTTGATCGGTGCCGATTCGGGACTGACGATGGAGATGATGCGATTGGCGGAGACGATGTTGCCGAATCCGATGTTGATGAGTTTGATTGCCATACTGTGGTTTCCCCCTAGCGCCTCTTAATAGGCATTGTAACCCTCGCCGCTCCCCGCCATACGGCATGCCGAAGACGGGACGATATCTATATGTATGATAAAACGGATTACTCGAAATTTTGCGATTGCTCCCGGAGCTTCTCTAGCTCGGCTTTCACGTCGACGGCGAGCGCCGACAACGCGGCGTGGTTCGCCTTGGACCCGATCGTGTTCGCCTCGCGGTTCATCTCTTGCAGCAGAAAATCCAGTTTCCTTCCGACGGGCTCGCCGGAGGTCAGCAGCTCGGCGAATTGCGCCGCGTGGCTGCCAAGCCGGGTCAGCTCCTCGTCGATCGCGCTTCGCTCCGCGAAATACGCGATCTCCGCGGCCAGCCGCTGCTCGTCGACGGGCGCAGCCCCGAGCGCCGACGCGATGCGCTCGCGCAGCCGCTCGCGGTACTCGTCCGCGACGGCCGGAGCCAAGGCGCGCATCCGTTCGACCGCCGCTCCTACCGCGGTCAGCTTGCCCGCGGCGTCTTCGGCCAAGTAGCGTCCTTCCGCCTCGCGCATGGCGACGAGCTGCGCGAGCGCGCTCTCGGCGCATTCGAGCAGCCGGTCGCCGGCGTCGTCCGGCGGCGCGTCCTCCGCCACCCTCCAGACGCCCGGCGCCGCGAGCAGCTCGCGCGCGGACGGACGGCCGTCCGAAAGGCTGAACCGTTCCGCCAGCTGCCGGGCGGCGTCGACGTAAGCGGAGGCGAGCGCCCAATCGACGGCCGCTTGCCGCGGCGCGTCCGCGGCCCGCTCCACCGTCACGCTGACGTCCACGCGGCCGCGCTTGACGCGGGCGAGAACGAGACGCCGCAGGCGATCCTCCATATGGGACCACTCCCGCGGCAGTCGGCACGCCACTTCCGAATATCGATGGTTCACGGATCTCATATCGACCGTGAACGTAAGGTTTCCTGCGCTTCTGGAATCGTGTCCATAGCCGGTCATGCTTCGCAACACAGCTTCGCACGCTCCGTTTCTCTATATTACTTCATTTCCCTAGTGGGTACAAGTGGAAAACGGCTCTCCGCCCGCTCCCGCACGTACTTCGTCAGTTCGACCGTCATCTCGTACGCCATGAACGGCGTTATGAGATAGATGCCCTGGAACCGCTCCATCGCGACGTCGAGCAGCTCCTTCGAGATGCCGAGCGACGCCTGCCGCCCCGCCTCGCCTTCGAGCCCCGCCATCCGGCGGCGGACGTCGTCGGACAACGTGATGCCGGGCACCTCGTTATGCAAATATTCGGCGTTGCGGCCGCTCGTGAACGGCATAATGCCCAGGAAGATCGGGAAGTCGAGATGCTTCGTCGCTTCGTGCAGCTTCACGATCAGCTCCGGATCGTACACCGGCTGCGTCATCGCGTAATCGGCGCCGGCCTCGATTTTCTTCTCGAGCCGCTCGACCGCCTTATGCAGATGCTTCACGTTCGGATTGAGCGCCGTGCCGACGAGGAAGTTCGCCTTCTCCTTCATCGGCTTGCCGGAGAACGCAAGTCCGTCGTTCATTTGTTTAATCATCTTAATAATTTGAAAACTCGTCACGTCGTATACCGAGCTGGCGCCCGGAAGGTCGCCGAATCGCGCCGGGTCGCCCGTAATGGCGAGCACGTGATCGATGCCGGTCGCGTGAAGCCCCATCAAGTGCGACTGCGTGCCGATCAGGTTGCGGTCGCGGCAGGCGATGTGGACGAGCGGACGCGCGCCGAGGCGTTCCTTGATCAAGAACGCGAGCGCGCTGTTGCTCATTCGCGTCATCGCGAGCGAGTTGTCCGCCATCGTAATCGCGTCCGCGCCGGCGCTATGGAGCGCTTCCGCGCCTTTCATGAACTTGTCGATGTTCAGGTCCCGCGGCGGATCGAGCTCGACGATGACCGTATGGCGCTCCTTCACCATGTCCAGGATCGTCGGTTCGCGGCGCGGCGGCTCCGGCGGCTCCGCAGGCTCCCGCACCGACACTGTCTCCCGCGCGGGCGGCGCGGCTTCGGCCGACGTCTCGTCCGAAGGCGAGAACGTCGCAAGCGCCTTCGCCACGGCGGCGATATGCGCCGGCGTCGTGCCGCAGCAGCCGCCTACGATGCGTGCGCCGAGCCGCGCGAGCGTCAGCGCGCTCTCCCCGAAATAGTCCGGCCCCGCCGGATACGAGAACGTGCCGTCGACATACGCCGGCAGCCCCGCATTCGGGAAAATCGACAACGGGACGTCCCCGCGCCGCGTAAGCCGCTCGAGCGCTCGGATGATGCCGTACGGACCGCTGTGGCAATTGAGGCCCACGACGTCCGCCCCGGCGCCCTGCAATCTGGCGAACGCGTCGTCGAGCGATCGGCCGTCAGGGGCCGAGCCGCCGGCTTCGATCGCGAGCTGGCAGATGACGGGCTTGTCCGTCAGCCGTCTCGCGACGAGAACGGCCATCTCCGCGTCGTTCGCGTCGGAGAACGTCTCGAGCAGCAGCGCGTCGACCCCTTCCGTCAGCAGCGCGGACATCTGCTCCGCGTACGCCGCTTCCGCTTCCTCGTCCGTCACCGGCACGCGGTGCGCGGGTCTCGCGGAGCCGACGGAGCCCGCGACGTACGCGTCGGCGCCGACCGCGCCTCTCGCAAGGGCGACGCCGGCGCGGTTCAGCGCCTCGACGTCGCCTTCGAGACCGTGGCGCGCAAGCTTGTACCGATTCGCCGCGAACGTGTTCGTCTCGATGAGCCGAGCGCCCGCCTCGTAATATTGCCGGTGCACGTCCCGGATGACCTCGGGCCGCGTGTCGTTCAGCTCCTCCGCGCAGACGCCGATCGGCACGCCGAGCTGATACAAATACGTGCCCATCGCGCCGTCGCCGACGATCGCTTGCTTTATGAGAATATCGCGAAGGTCCGGCTTCCCGCCGTCCCCGCGTCGTTCGTTACGAAACATGACATCTCTCTCCCCCGTTGCAGCCCATAAAGAAAAAGCCCCTCTTCGAGGCATGAAATTGGTTAGCCAATATCATACCGCAAAAAGGGGCTCCGCGCACCGTTTTTATCAAGCGGCGGATCGAGCGCCTCCGTCGTATCGGATCGTGCGCTTCTTCTTCGGCGCCGAAATCAGGCTGCCGATGCCGAAGAACAGCGTCGGGATCGCCGCGAAGACGAGCACGAGAATCCAATCCGTCAGGCCGAGCGCCATCGTCTTGAAGATCGGCTGCAGCGGCTCGACATAGAGCACGCCGAGCATCAGGACGATGGACGAAACGACCGCCAGCACGAGCGCTTTATTTTCGAACAGATTTCTGTGGAAGATGGACCGAGAGCTCCGGCAGTCGAACACGTGAATGAGCTGCGCCATGACGAGCGTCGCGAACGCGACCGTCTGCGCGTGCGTGAGCGTCGCCGCGTCGTCGCCTTGCTGCAGCACGAGCCAGAACGGTATGAGCGTGCAGACGCCGATCAGGAAGCCGCGAGAGATGATTTTCCAACCGAGCCTTCTTGCGAAAATGTTCTCCGACCTGCCGCGCGGCTTGTGCTCCATCAAATCCCGCTCCGGCTGGTCGACGCCGAGCGCCATCGCCGGCAGTCCGTCCGTGACGAGGTTGACCCACAAAATCATGATCGGAAGCAGCGGCAGCGGCATGCCGAGCATCATCGCGATGAACATGACGAGAATTTCGCCGACGTTCGACGCGAGCAGGTAGCGGATAAACTTGCGAATATTTTCGTAGATGCCCCGCCCTTCCTCGATCGCCGCGACGATCGTCGCGAAGTTGTCGTCGGAGAGGATGAGCGCGGACGCCTCCTTCGACACGTCCGTGCCGGAGATGCCCATCGCGATGCCGATGTCGGCCGCCTTGATCGCCGGCGCGTCGTTGACGCCGTCGCCCGTCATCGCCACGACGTGGCCGCGCTCCTGAAGCGCCTTGACGATGCGAAGCTTATGCTCCGGCGACACGCGGGCGTACACGTAAATATCGTCGACGACCTTCAGCAGCTGTTGGTCGCTCATCGCCGCGAGCTGCATGCCGGTCACGGTGCGGCCGCCCTTCGGAAGCATCCCGAGCTGCCCCGCGATCGCTTCGGCGGTCGTCAGATGGTCGCCCGTGATCATCACCGTCTTGATGCCCGCCTTGCGGCACTTCTGAATCGCTTCGCGCACTTCCTTGCGCGGCGGATCGATCATGCCGGTCAAACCCGCGAACACGAGCCCGCGCTCCGCCTCCTCCGCGCTGTCCGCCGTCTCGTTCGGCTTCAGATCGCGGTACGCGAGGCCGAGCACGCGCAGCGCGTCGCCGGCGAACGCTTCGTTCGCCTCCATCACCTTCTGCTTCAGCGTCGAGGTGAAGGGCACGAGCTTGCCGTCCCACAGAATGTAGCTGCAGCGCTCGATCAGTACGTCCGGCGCGCCCTTCGCGCAGACGAGCCGGCCGCCCTGATGCTCGACGACGACGGACATGCGCTTGCGCTCCGAATCGAACGGGTATTCCGAGATACGTCTGTACAAGCCCGCGAGGCTGGCGCGGGTCATGCCGGCCTTCGCGCCCAGCACGGTGAGCGCCCCTTCCGTCGGATCGCCCTTGATCGACCAGATCGGCTTCGCCGGCTCCTTCGAACGCTTCTTCTTCCCTTGCGGCTCCGCCTCCTCCTGCACGAGATCCGCGTCGTTGCACAGCACCCCGACTTGGAGCAGACGGCGCAGCGCTTGATCGTCCTTCACGCCCGTCTTCGCGCCGCGCTCGACGATATCCCCCGCCGGCTCGTAGCCTTCGCCCGACACGTCGAGCAGCCGGCCGCCGACCCATAGGCGCGTGACGGTCATCTTGTTTTGCGTCAGCGTGCCCGTCTTGTCGGAGCAGATGACCGACGCGCAGCCGAGCGTCTCGACCGACGGAAGCTTGCGGACGATCGCCTTGCGCTTGATCATGCGTTGGACGCCGAGCGCGAGCGCGACGGTCACGATCGCGGGCAGCCCCTCCGGAATCGCCGCCACCGCGAGCGACACGCCGGCGAGGAACATGCCGTACATCGGTTGACCGTGCATAATGCCGGCGACGACGACGAGCACGGTCAGGACGAGCGCGACGCCGATCAAAATTTTCCCGAACTGCTCGAGGCGGCGCTGCAGCGGCGTCTCCGCTTCCTCGGTGTTGTTGATCAGGTCCGCGATCTTGCCCATCTCGGTGCGCATGCCCGTGCGGACGACGACGCCGCGGGCGGTGCCCATCGTTATCATCGTGCCGAGGAAGCCCATGTTGCGCTGGTCGCCGAGCGGCACGTCGTCTTCCGGGATCGCCGCGGCCGACTTCGAGACCGGTACCGATTCGCCGGTCAGCGCGGACTCTTCCGCGTACACGCTGTTCGCTTCAAGGAAGCGGACGTCCGCCGGCACGCGGTCCCCGCTCTCGAGGGCGACGATGTCGCCGGGCACGAGCTCCTTCGCCGGCACGACGACCCATTCCCCGTCGCGCAGCGTCTTCGCCGTCGGGGCGGACAGCTCCTTCAAGGCACGCAAGGATCGCTCGGCGCGGAATTCTTGGATGAAGCCGAGCACGCCGTTGATGACGATAATGGCCAGAATCGTGACCGCGTCCAAATATTCGCCCAGCAAACCGGAAATGAGCGTCGCCCCCATCAGGACGAGTACCATGAAATCCTTGAACTGGTTCAGAAACAGCGTCAGCGGCGACAGTCTCGCCCCTTCGCTCAACTCGTTGGGGCCGGCCTCCTCCAGCCGCCGTTTCGCTTCGCTCTCGGATAACCCTCGTTCCGGGTCGAGGCCGTGGGCTTCCAGCAGCGCTTCCGTCTCCAGTTGATACCACGATTGTTGACTCATACCCCCGTTTTCCCTCCCTCGCAATGAAAGACTTGTACTAGGTACAATGTATTCGGGGAGGGACGAGAATATCCCACTTGTCCGCGAGTTCGACGCGGCGCCGCCTCGGAACGAACCGAGATTGCCTTCGCGGCCCGGAAAAACATATAATTTCTATGGATGACTTCATGCGATGTTCTTAGCGCAAGTAGAGGAGAGAACTTACCCAATGGCTTTCGACGGACTCGTCGTACGGGCGGTCGTGCAGCAATTGCAGCCGTTCGTCGGCGGCAGAATTCATAAAATTCATCAGCCGAACGAGCATGACCTCGTCTTTACGATTCGCGGCCAAGGCGTGACGCGGAAGCTGCTGCTGTCGGCCAATCCGACCTACCCCCGCTTCCACTTGACCGATCGTTCGTACCAAAACCCGCTCGAGGCGCCGATGTTCTGCATGCTGCTTCGCAAGTATTGCGAGAACGGCGTCGTCGAAGCGATCGAGCAGCTCGGCATGGAGCGGATCGTGCACTTCCGCGTCCGGCAGCGCGACGAGCTCGGAGATTTGAGCGTCAAGCGGATCGTGTTCGAGCTTATGGGCCGCCACAGCAACATCATTCTGATGGATCCGGAGACGAATACGGTGCTTGAAGCCGCCCATCGCGTGACGCCGGCCATCAGCGCGCACCGCATCGTCGCCCCCGGCAGCGCGTACGTTCCGCCGCCGGAGCAGGAGAAGCGCGATCCGCTCGCGGACGGCGTTTCGGACGTCGCGGCGGCGCTCGCGGAAGCGGCCGGACATCCGGAAGCCGCGGCGAAGCGGCTCGTGGAGACGTATTCGGGCATCAGTCCGATCGCCGCGCGAGCGATCGTCGGCGGCGCCCCGAATCCGGCGGCGGCGTTCGCGGAGGCGATGGCGCGCATCGGACGGCACGAATACGAGCCGAATATCGTGGAAGATGCGGTTCGAGGCAAGTCGTCGTTCTCGGTCGTGCCGCTGCCCGTCCCCGAAGGCGGAACGCGCGAGACGTTCGACGACGTCAGCGGTTGCCTGGACCGGTTTTACGGCGATAAGGCGGAGCGGGACCTCGTCAAGCAGCGAACGCACGACCTGATGCGACTGCTCGTTAACGAGCGAAACAAAAACGAGAAGAAGCTAGAGAAGCTGCAAGAGACGATCGACGAGGCGCGGGACGCCGACAAATACCGCATCTACGGCGAGCTGCTGAACGCGTATATGCACACCTTCGAGAAGGGCGACGCCTCCGTCGAGGTAGCGAACTACTACGACGAGGATCAGCGAACCGTCGCCGTCCCGCTCGATCCGCTGCTCACGCCTTCGGAGAATGCGCAGCGGTATTTCCGCAAGTACCAGAAGATGAAAAACTCGCTCGGCGTCGTCGAGGAACAGATGGCGCAGGCGCGCGAAGAAATCCGGTACATGGACATCTTGCTGCAGCAGCTCGAAGGCGCGTCGATCGCGGACATCGAGGAGATCCGCTCCGAGCTCGTCGAAGGGGGCTACTTGCGCCGCCGCGGCGGCGCCGGCAAGGATGGCAAGCGCGGGCGCAAGAACGATAAGCCGGCGATCCACGCGTACCGCTCGTCCGAAGGCATTCCCTTATACGTCGGACGGAACAACATGCAGAACGATTACATTACGAACCGGCTCGCGCACCCGAACGACACGTGGCTCCACGCGAAGGATATGCCCGGGTCCCACGTCGTCATCCGGTCCGATGCGTTCGGCGACGCCACCTTGGCCGAGGCGGCCAATCTCGCGGCGTATTACAGCAAGGGCAAGCAATCGTCCCTCGTGCCGGTCGACTATACGCTCGTGCGCCACGTGAAGAAGCCGTCCGGCGCGAAGCCCGGCTTCGTCATTTACGAAAAGCAGAAGACGCTTTTCGTTACGCCGGACGAGCGGAAGCTCCGCGAGCTCCCGCCGCTGAAGTAACCCGCTGCGCCCGCATCATCGAAGAAGGCTGTCCCGTCGCCGTCGAACCGAAATTCGACAAGCGCGAGACAGCCTTCTTTTTGGATTATGTCGGGAGCATCGCCCGGATTTTGGCTGCGGTTTCCTTGGCGTCGCCCGCCAATAAATATACGTTGCGCGTTCCCGACAGGACGGCGTCCTCCTCGATCGCGCGCCCGCCGACGAACACCTTCGTTTGCCGGTTCCCCGCCGAGATGTCTTCGTCCAACTGCCGGAAGAACGGGAGCGAGTCGTTAAAGACGTGCGGCGTGGACACCCCGAACGCGAACGCTCGAGGCGCGGACTCGCGCAAACAGTCGAGAATGCCCTTCTCGGACGGGGCCGCTCCCAAGTACACGTTCCGGAACCCTTGCTGCATGGCGTAAAATCCGAAATACAAAACGCCGATTTCGTGCCGCTCGTACGGAGCGCAAGCGGTCACGACAAGCGGCTGGATCGGCGATGCGTTGTACAAATTCTTCATGGCGAGCAGTCGGTCGCGAACGAAGTGGCTGCCGAAATGCTCTTGAAATTCCGACGCCCGCCCGCGTTCCCACATCTCGCCGAGCTCGACGAGGGTCGGCTGCAGCACCTGAAGCAGGACATAGTCGACCTGATGCAGCGCCATCAACTGATCGAACAGCTGTTGGCTGGACCGATAATCCATCTGAAGGAAATACGACAGAAATTGCCGGCGATACGCTTCGGACCGCAACCCGGAAGTAGACGGCGCGGCGGCTTGCGGTCCCGCTTCGGCGACGTCGCCCCACGGTACCGCGAGCAGACCGGTCGACTGGAACTCCTGAACGGCGAGACCGATGGGCACGCCCGCATCGACGCGGCTCTTCAACCAGAGGAACGTATCCACATGCTCCTTGGTATACCCCCGATATCCGTTCGGAAAACGAGCCGGCGAAACGACCCCGTACCGTTCCTCCCACTTGCGAATCAACTGCGTGGACAAGCCCGTCCGCAAGGATACTTCTTTAATTGTATGCAGCCGCTTGTTCATACGCCCCTCCGGAGTGCTTAGTGCCGGCTTCAGCCTCCGTAAACCGGAATTGCCCTATGACATTATAAAAATTGTCAAACGTTATACAACTTGTCCATTTCGCCCGAAGGACATACCCTTCGGACTACGATTTTCCGATGCCGAAGTACCGGAAGCCCTGTGCGCGCATCGCCGCGGCGTCGAAGACGTTCCGCCCGTCGAAGACGAGCGGACGGCGGAGCGCCGCCTTCGCGCGATCGAGATCGAGCGTCTTCACCTGCGCCCACTCGGTCACGACCAGCATGGCGTCGGCGTCCCGCAGCGCCTCGTACGGATCGTCCGCGATCGGCACGCCGGGCAGCAGCTTCGCCGCCTTCGGGCCGCTGACGGGATCGTACGCCCGAATCGACGCCCCGTATTGCCGCAGCATGGCGATAATATCGAGCGACGGCGCGTCTCGAAGATCGTCCGTGTTCGGCTTGAAGCTGAGTCCCATGACGGCTAACGTCTTTCCGGCGAGCTCCCCGTCGAACGCGGCCCGCACCTTGCGCACGAACCGCTGCCGCTGCAGCTGATTCACTTCGACGACCGCGCGCATGATCTTGAAGTCGTAGTCGACGTTCTCCGCGATGAACAGCTGCGCCCGGGTGTCCTTCGGCAGGCAGAAGCCGCCGTACCCGATGCCCGCGTTCAGGAAGGAGGGGCCGATCCGCTTATCCATTCCCATGCCCTGCGCGACCATGCCGATGTCGGCGCCGACCTTCTCGCATAAATTCGCCATCTCGTTAATGAACGAAATTTTCGTCGCGAGGAACGAATTCGACGCGTACTTGATCAGCTCGGCGCTCTCGCGATTCGTCATCAGCACGGGCGCGTCGAACGGCGCGAGCGCCTCGCGGAGCCGCTCCCCCGCCGCCGGGGACGCCGCCCCGATCACGATTCGATCCATATGGAACGTATCATGTACGGCGGACCCTTCGCGCAGAAATTCCGGATTCGAGACGACGTCGAACCGGACGCCGCTTCGCGCCTTCGAGCGAAGCAGCGCCTCGGCCATCGCGCCGGTGCCGACGGGCACCGTGCTCTTGATGACGACGATCTTGTCGTCCGCCGACGACTCGGCGATGGCCTCCATCGCCGACTTGATCTGCGACATGTCGACGTCGCCGTTATCGAGCGAGGGCGTGCCGACCGCGACGAACAACAGCTCGCACGCGCTCGCGGCGGCCGCCGTCTCCGTCTCGAACGTCAGCCGCCCCGCGGCGGCGTTGCGGCGGACGAGGTCCTCGAGTCCTGCCTCGTAGATGGGCATTTCGCCGCGGCGAAGCGCGGCGATCTTGCGCTCGTCCCGGTCCACGCAGACGACGCGATGCCCGACCTCGGCGAAGCAGGCGGCCGAGACGAGCCCGACGTACCCGGCGCCGAGAACGCCGACAGCGATCGGCTCTCCCATGACGTTACGCCTCCCAGCCGCGAACGAGATCGATCAAATACGACTTGACCTCGGGTCCCAAATCGGGGCGCCGCAGCGCGAATTCGATCGTCGCCTCGATATAACCGAACTTGTCGCCGACGTCGTACCGCTTGCCCTGTACCGTGTACGCCATCATGCGCTTCCGGCGGTTCAACTCGCGGAGCGCGTCCGTCAGCTGAATTTCCCCGCCGCGGCCCGGCGGCTGCTTCTCGAGAATGTCGAAGATGCCCGGCTCGATGACGTAGCGTCCGATCACCGCGAGATTCGACGGCGCCTGGTCCCGATCCGGCTTCTCGACCAAATCCGCGATATGCGACGTGTGCGGCGAGCCGGCCACGCCCCCGTCCGGCGACACGATGCCGTACTTCTCGACCTCTTCCCACGGCACCTCCTGCACCGCCAGCACCGAAGCCTGATGCTCCTCGTACAGATGCAGCATCTGCCTTAGCGCAAGCGGATCCGACTCGATGATGTCGTCGCCGAGCAGCACCGCGAACGGCTCGTCGCCGATGAACGTCCGGGCGCACAGCACCGCGTGCCCGAGTCCGAGCGGCTGCTTCTGTCTTATGTAATGAATATCGACCATCTGCGAGATGTCGCGCACTTGGCGGAGCATCTCTTCCTTGCCTTGCTCCTCTAACATGAGCTCCAGCTCGACCGACTTGTCGAAGTGGTCCTCGATCGCCCGCTTGTTGCGTCCGGTCACGATAATAATGTCCGTAATGCCGGCCTCGATCGCTTCCTCGACGATGTATTGAATCGCGGGCTTATCCACGATCGGAAGCATCTCCTTCGGCTGAGCCTTCGTCGCGGGTAGAAATCGGGTGCCGAGCCCCGCCGCCGGAATGATTGCCTTACGAATCATTGCGATTCCCTCTCTTCTCCTTGATCTGCTGCAGCCGTTCGACGACGTCTTTCGGAGTTCTCCGGTCGCCGAGCATCGCATGGAACGGAACGCCGTCCCGTACGCCGTGAAAATCCGAGCCTCCCGTGCAGGGCAGGCCGTACCTCCGAGCCAATCCTCGGAAAAAGTTCTCCTGCGCTTCGTCATGATCGGCATGCGCCGCTTCGATGCCGTCCAGCGCGCCGATCCGGACCAGCCGGTCGATCAACGCTTCGGCGTCGCGGTACAGCCCGGGATGCGCCAAGACGACGACGCCTCCGGCGTCCCGAATCCACGCCGCGGCCGTCTCCGGCGCGACCCGCTCCGCCGTGACGTACGCTTTCCCGCCTTCGCCGATCCAGACGTCGAACGCTTCCTTGACGTCGGCGACGTAGCCCTTGCGAACGAGCAGCTCCGCGATATGCGGCCGGGCGACGGTCGCGTCGCCGCTAGACCGCCGCGACGCGGCGAGCTTCTCGGCTTCCGCGAGCGTCACGTCGAAGCCGTGACGCCTAAGCGCTTCCATCATCGCTTCGTTGCGGCCGCGCCGAACGTCCCGGTTCGAGGCCAGCCTCGCGGCGAACGCCGCGTCGGCCGGATCGACCCATAACCCCAACACATGGACGTCTCCGCCGTCTCCTTGCGCGCTGATCTCCACGCCGACGACGACGTCGACGCCCCGCTCCCGCCCGGCCGCCGCGGCTTCGGCCGCGCCCGCGACCGTGTCGTGATCCGTCACCGCGACGCCCGCCAGCCCCTGCGCGGCGGCGAGCGCGACGCTCTCCGCAGGGGTCAGCATGCCGTCGGAAGCCGTCGTGTGCGTATGAAGATCGTAGCCTGACTCCCTTCCCGTTACAGCCATTGGCTCAAATCCTTTTCCCGTAAAAATGATAAGAACGTCACCGCCGAGATCGGGAGCAGATTCGACTTCGAATACGTCGCGTAAAACTGGCGTTCGAAGCGAATGCCCCGGATCGGCACGAGCCGGAGCACGCCGAGCGTCAGCTCGTGCTTCACCGACGTCTGGGATAAGAACGTAATGCCGAGCCCCGCCTCGACCGCCGACTTCACGGCGCCCGTGCTGCCGAGCTCCATGACGATCTTCATATTCTCTTCGTTAATCCCCTTGCGCGACAGTTCTTCCTCCATCACCTGCCTCGTGCCGGAGCCTCGTTCCCGTAATATAAATGGATGCCGCAATACATCTTCCATCGTGACGTCTTCCGACTCCGTCAGCGGATGGCCGTTCGGAACGATCAGCTTCAGCTCGTCGCTTAGCACCGGCTCCGTATGGACGTCGGGATGCACGACCTGCGCTTCGATCAAGCCGAACGTCAGCTGATGCTTCAAAATTTCCTCCAAGATTTGCGTCGAGTTCATGACCTTCAGCTGGATCGCGATGTTCGGATACGCTTGATTGAACGGTCCGAGAAGACGCGGCAAGATGTATTCCCCGACCGTGAGACTCGCGCCGAGCAGCAGTCGTCCTTGGAGCATGTGCGTGAAGCGCGACATCGCTTGATCGGTTTCCTTAACTAAGTCTATGCTCCGCTTCGCATAAACCATGAGCGCTTTGCCCGCTTCGGTCAGTTCGATTTTTTTCGTCGAACGGACGAAGAGCTTCGTGCCGAAGTATTCCTCGAGCGCTTGAATTTGCATCGTTACCGCAGGCTGCGTCATATGCAGCGCCTGCGCCGCGGCGGAAAAACTTCCACGGTCGGCCACCGTGTAGAAAATATGCAATTGGTGGAAGTTAAGCGCCATTGTGCGATGGACCCCCGTGCCTGAAATTCAATCATTTCCCATTATACACGAAAAGAGCGCGGCGTTCCTACGCCTCGCTCTTCCGCATCTCGATTCGATTCGATTATCGCCGCTTCCGGCTGTTCTTGATCAAGGTCATCCGGCGCGAATGCCGCAGCCATGAATAATACGTACGCAGATCGCGGAGCTCCATCGTCTCCGACATGCGCCCGAGGAACGTCACTACGATCATCTTATGGAGCGGGTTGCCGACGAGGTCCCGATGCTTGTCGGATTGCGAAAATTCCGCCACGAATACGAGGTCGTCCTCCACCGTATAGACGTCTTGCTCGTTGCGGTAATACGATTTAACCGTGCCGTTCTTCAGGTGCTCCCAAAGAAACGCGCAGATGTCGTCGGTGCCTGTTTTTTCGGACTCGACACGATCCAGCCAACGCGCCTTGGCATGGTTGGTGACGATGATATCCGCGACTTTTTTATCCGCCAGCTGTACGTAGAACGATTCATAGGTGCTGTAACGATCCATCTTTTTGTCTTTCATCCGTCATTCCCTCCATTCCATGGGCCGCCGAGCAAATGTTAACGACGTTTATATCTTTATATTACAGTACCTTACGGGAATTTCCAGACATTTTGAAACGCATAAAAAAATGCCCTCCAACGGAAAGAGGGCATTGCAAAAATTTCAAAAATATGTCTAGTAAGAGTAAAACCTCGTTTTATCCGGCATATTACTGTTGTATTCCGTTCGAATCTCGCTCCGGTACGACCTCTCCACTTTCTTAACGTAGGGCAGACGTTGTATACTTTTCATCGTCTCCTCCGCGCGATCGCTGTTCACGTAGATGACCGCATAGTTCATTTTGCGAGAAACATAGTGGAGCGAGCCGTATTTATCCAGGTTTCTGGCCGGTTTGGCGTCGTGGAGCCAGACGATATATCCAGTGCGTTCAGCGATCAAGAGGATCCCTCTTTCGTAAGGAGAATTGACGTATGCATACTCAATCGATTCCGCTCGTATCCGTCACCCGAGGCGGCCTCGTCGAATGCGTCCATCGCGGGCACGTCGCCGTCGTCGACGACGGCGGACGTCTGCTCCGGTCGGCGGGCGACCCGCGGCACCTCACGTACGCCCGCTCTTCCGCCAAGCTGCTTCAGGCGATTCCGGTCGTCGCCTCCGGCGCCGTCGACCGCTACGGGCTCGACGCCCGGGAGATCGCGCTGCTCTGCGCTTCTCACAGCGGAGAAGAAGCTCACGTCGAAGCGGTGTACCGCATTCTCGGCAAGCTCGGCATCGGCGAAGACGCGCTGCTCTGCGGCGCGCATCCGCCGTACCATAAGCCGTCCGCGAACGCGCTGCGCCGCGCGGGCGTCTCGCCGAAGGCTGTGCATAACAACTGCTCCGGCAAGCACGCCGGCATGTTGACGCTGGCGAAGCATCTCGGCGCGACGCTGCACGACTACAAGTCGCCGGACCATCCGGTGCAGCGGGCGATGCTTGCCTCGTACGCGGCGTTCGCCGGCGTGCCCGCGGCGTCCGTCGCGCTGGGCGTCGACGGCTGCGGCGTGCCGGTGTACGGCGCGCCGCTGTCGGCGCTGGCGCTCGCGTACGCGCGGCTTGCGGCGCCGACCGGCGCCGCCCCCGAAGCGGACGCCCGCCGGACGGTCGTCGAAGCGGTACGGGCGCATCCGGAGATGCTCGCCGGCACCGACCGGTACGACACGGCGCTCATCCGCGTCACGAACGGCCGCGTCGTCGGCAAGATGGGCGCCGAGGGCGTCTTCGCCGTCGCCGCGCCGGGCGAAGGGCTCGGCCTCGCCGTCAAGATCGAGGATGGGGCGCAGCGCGCCTTGTACCCGGCCGTCACCGAAGCGCTGCTCCAGCTCGGTTGGATCGACGCCGCGGCCGGAGCCGAGCTCGCCGAGTACCATACGCCGGCGATCCGCAACTGGGGCGGCGACGTAGTCGGCGCGGTCCTGCCGTCGTTCCGCCTCGAGTAGGCAAGCTCCCCGCTATGTAGACGGGCGCCTCAAGCAAGTGGCTTGGGGCGCCTTCCGTCGTTAGGTTCGGACCTCCGGAGCGACCTTACCCGCAGCCGCAGCTGCCGCCCGAACCGCAGCTCCCGCCGTGCTTCGGGAGCGGGTCGTTGCTCGGCACCTTGATCGACTCCGACACGGCGTGCGCGATGACGACGGAGACGTCGTACAACAGCGTGTCGAGCGCTTTCTCGGCGCGCTTGAACTCCCGCGCCGACTCGATTCCCTCCATCTCGGCCTCCACCGCTTTCACCGCGTCGAGCGCCTCGTGGTAGTTCGGATGATAATGTCCGAACCGCTCGCATTCCTCGAACCGTTCCTTGGCCTTAGACATCTTCCGAAGCAGCGCCTTCACTTCGGGATCTTGCTCCATGCGTTCTTTCCAATATAGAAAATCGGCCATCTCCTTCGAACGCAGCATCGCGTCCGACAGATCGCACGTCTTCGACAGCAGCAAGGAAAAATCCAGTGCCTCGCGTTCCGTCACACTCACGGATTTCCACCTCGTCTATATTCGTTTGATATATACGAGTTCTATCATAACATGAACCCGCGCCGCGGACTAGGCTTGTTCGGGAACGAGCAGCTGCGCTTCGCCGCAGGCGGACGACGCGACGGTCGCCTCCTCGCCGTCGATGTACCCCTGCACGATCCAATCGGCCCCTACGGGCGTCACCCGCTTCGGCACGAGCTCGACCTCCCGTCCGTCCATGACGAGTCGGACCGACGTTCGCGCATCGATCGCCGTCTCCATCAGATCGCGGACGGTAGAGGCGTGGTACTTCCGCATCGATCGCAGCCACGCCTGCGGCGCGGCGGACAGCCGTTCGCGAAGCGGCTTCGTGCCCGAGGGCGCCGGATCGAGCGGGAACAGCGCGGCGTTGCGGCGCGAATGGACGATGCCGCCGGCGCTCGCGGCCGGCGCGGCCGCGCGCCCTCGAGCCGGCGCTTCGCCGGCGTCCTCGGCGCTCGATGCCGCCTCAGCGGCGGGGCCGCCCGCGCGAAGCGAGAAGCCTTGCCGCTTCAGCGCGTCGGCGAGCGTCTTCGTCATCGAGCGGCGCACGATGAAATCCAGCTCCCCGATGTGCGCGACGAAGCATTCGGACAGCGACGGCTCGCTCTTCAGGTACGCGGCGTCCTCCGCGTTGCGGCACCGCAGCAGCGTCACGTCCTCGAGCGTCAGCGCGCCGTACGCGGCGCTCCATTGGCGCAGCGCCGCTTCCACGGGCTCCGGCACGCCGTACCGGGCGCCGCTCCGGACGACCTCGAGCAGCGCTTCGGCGTCGCGGCCGGAGCCGAGCGCCCGCTCCCAGCTCGCCTTCGTGATGCGGTATCGATCGACCGCGTCGCCCCCGGCGTACTCCGCGCAAGCTTCCAACTCCCAACGGGCTCGGAACGGCGCCGTCGGCGGCACGATCAACTCGAAGTCCGGCTGCGCGTACCAGCCCGTCTCCTCTTCGTCGACGTCGAGCGGCGCCGTCATTCTCGCGGCGAGTCCCTCGCTCGTACTGCCGAGCTCCGCGAACCCGAAGGCGGCGAGCGGCCGCAGCCAATAGCGGGACAACGCTTCGCGCGCCTCGTCCTCCGTTCGTCCGCCCGTCGGCACGCCGGCCGCGAGCAAACCGTCGGCCACGCGGTCGACCGCGTACCAGCGGCCAGGGGTCATGCGACGGAGCGCCGCCCCGCCGTGCTGCAGCCAGACGTCGGTCGGCGTATAGACGTCCCACCACAGCGCCCGGAGCTCGCCCTCGATGTCCGGCAGCGGCTTCGCCAGCCACGCGTCGACGCGTTCCCGGTCGAGCTCCAACGCCGAAGCTCCGTTCCGGACGAGCCCGAGGCGAAGCGCGGCGTCGTACAGCACCGCAAGCGGCTTGCCGAGCTTATCCTGATGCAAATACGCGATGTCGAGACCTGCGAGCGCTTCCTCGGCGACGTCGATCCGAGACGCGAGACGCATCGCGTCCTTCTTCGCGAACGTGCCCTTCTGCGTCAGGCCGATCCCGACGTTCGCGACGTCCGCGAGGAAGAAGAGCAGCAGCTTCGCGAAGCCCGCCTTCGGCTCGTAATTCGGCTCGACCGCGGCGTCGTCGAGTTGGCACGGTTCGCCGACGGCCGGCAAGTAATAGCCCTGCCAATCCGCGAACAGCCCCGGGGCGAGCGCGTGAATCGTCTCCCCCCATGCCTTCCGGCGCGTCTCGACGATGCCGCGCGCGCGAAGCCGCTCGAGGCCGAGCTCGGCCTCGAAGCCCGACACGCGCCCCGGGAAGGCGCGCTCGAGCGCTTCCGCGCCGAACGGCTCCTCCCCGAACCGCAGCACGATCATCTCCAGCGTCTTACGCTCGACGGTCGTCAATTCGTTCATCCCGCTTGCTCTCCTTCCTCCGGCGTCGCGCTCAAGCCGTCCGCCCGCCGTTCGTCCCAGCCGACGCTGCGGTACCGATAGCCTTGCTCGACTAAGAACATCTGCCGTTTCATCGCGAACTCCAGCTCCTTCGTCCCTTCGGAGACGAGCGCGTAGAAGTGCGCCTCGTTATTCCCTTCCTTCGGCCGAAGCACTCGCCCGAGCCGCTGCGCCTCTTCCTGCCGGGAGCCGAAGCTGCCCGACACCTGAATCGCGACGGCCGCATCCGGCAAGTCGACCGCGAAATTCGCGACCTTGGACACGATCAGCACGCCGATCTCGCCCTTGCGGAACGCCGCGTACAGCCGTTCCCGTTCCGCGTTCGGCGTCTCGCCCGTCACGACCGGGCAGCCCAGCTCTTCCGACAGCGCGCCGAGCTGATCCAAATATTGCCCGATCACGAGCGTCGGGTTGCCCCGATGCTCGTCCAGCAGCTGCCGCGCGACGTCCAGCTTGGCGGGATTCTCCCCGGCGATGCGATGCTGCTCCCGCGCGCCGCTCTTCCGGTACGCCTCCAGCGTTTCGCCGCTCATCGGCACGCGCACCTCGGTGCAGTCGACCGTCGCGATCCACCCCTGCGCCTCGAGCCGCTTCCACGGCACCTCGTAGCGCTTCGGGCCGACCAAGGAGAAGACGTCCTCCTCGCGTCCGTCCTCCCGCACGAGCGTCGCCGTGAGGCCGAGACGCCGCGTCGCCTGGATGTCCGCGGTCGCGCGGAACACCGGCGCGGGCAGCAGATGCACCTCGTCGTAGACGATGAGTCCCCACGACCGTTCGCCGAACAGCTTCATGTGCGAAAATTCCCCGTCCTTCGATTTGCGGTGCGTCAGCATCTGGTACGTCGCGATCGTAATCGGCCGCACTTCCTTGCGGTCGGCGCCGTATTCGCCGATGTCGTCCTCCGTCAGCGTCGTCTTGTCGAGCAGCTCTTGGCGCCACTGCTTGACCGACGTCGAGTTCGTCGTCAGGATCAGCGTCGCCCGTCCGAGCTTCGCCATCGCGCCGATGCCGATCACCGTCTTGCCCGCCCCGCACGGCAGCACGAGCACGCCGCTGCCGCCCGCCGCCGCGCCGCCGCGGTAGAACGCCTCGACCGCCTCCTCTTGATAATCCCGCAGGCCGAACGGCTTGCCCGAGGCGCGAAGCGACGGCCGCAGCGCGATCGGCACCGGCTCGCCGTCTTGATAGCCGGCGACGTCGACGACCGGATACCCGAGCCGCATGAGCTCCTGCTTGACCGAGCCCCGCTCGGTCAGCCGCACGGCGATCGTGTGGCGGTGATCCATCGGGCTCGGCTCCCAGTACGACCGCAGCGAATCGTAGGCGGATATCGCCTTGAGCACCTCCGGATCGTCGCAGCGCAGCATCAGCTGCTTCCCTTCCCGCTCGATCCGGACGAGTCCGTACCGGTTGACGTACGCCCGAATATCTTTGACCACGGCGGCCGGAACGCCGAACTTCGCGTACGCGGTCAGCGTCTCGACGATGCTCTCCGCCGTCGCGCCGGCCGACGCCGCGTTCCAGAGCGACAGCGGCGTAATCCGATACGTATGTAACCCGTCCGGGCTTTTGCGAAGGTCGGCGAACGAAGACAGCTTCGGGCGAACCTCGTCGGCCTTCGGATGTCTGGTTTCGAGCAGCACGGTGAAATCGCTCTGCACGATGATCGGTTTATCCTTCATGAAGCGCCCTCCTTCCGACGGGAACGAATAGCAAAAAATCCGTTTTCCCGAAGGAAAACGGAGCCGCAACGTATCCGCATCTAATTTACGCCGATCGTTTGCTTGTGTTTTTCGGAAATTTCGCTGAGCGCGTGTCCCGCTTCTTCCTCCAGCTTGGAATTGACGGCGAGGTCCCCGATCGCCACGACGCCGATCAATTGGTTGTTTTCGACGACCGGCAGGCGGCGGATTTGGTTTTTCGCCATCAGCTTGGCCGCTTCGTCGACCGTCATGGTCGGCGGCACCGAGATGACGATCTGATCGCTCATGACTTCCTTCACTTCCGTAGACCCGGAGTGCTTCTCCGCATAGCCGCGCACGACCAAGTCGCGGTCGGTCACGACGCCGACGAGCTGCTTGCCTTCCACGACCGGAATGAAGCCGATGTCGTGCTGTTTCATTTTCAACGCGATTTCGTAAATGTTATCCTTCAAGGTGACCGTGACGATTTCGGTTTCCATAATATCTTTGACGGTTTTCAATGTCGTTGTAGAGCTCATGGTCATCCCTCCTCCCCCATAGCGTATCCGGGCGGAGGAGAAACCATTCACCGGCGCGTAGCCAAATCGTACAGCAAGTCGACGCTCGTCTCGAGCGCGCGCTCGTCGATGTCGAAGAGAGGATGGTGATGCGGCGCTTTCACTTGGTCGTTGCCGGCGCCGACGAACAGGAAGCAGCCCGGCACCTTCTCCAAATAAAACGAGAAGTCCTCGCCCGCCATCATCGGTTGGCACACGCTGACGCGATCCTCGCCGAGCCTCTCGCGCGCCAGCGACAGCACCCGTTCCGTCGGCTCCGCGTGATTGACGACCGGCGGATATCCGAACTTGTAATCGAGCTCGTATTCCGCGCCGTACATCCGGCACGTCGCGTCGAGCACCTGCTCGAGACGTTCTTTCAAGTAGACGCGCGTCTGCGGCGTCATCGTGCGGACGGTCCCCTCCATGCGGCAATCCGAGGCGATGACGTTGAACGTCGTTCCGGCATGGAACGAACCGATCGAGATGACATGCGGCAAAATCGGATCGCTATTGCGGCTGACGATCGATTGCGCGTTCACGACGAAGTGGGCGCCGATCGTCACGGCGTCGACCGCTTGATGCGGCAGCCCGCCGTGTCCGCCCTTGCCGACGATGCGCGCCGAGAATTCGTCGGACGCCGCCATGATCGGACCCGCCGCGGTATGAACCGTGCAAGCCGGGAACTGCGACCATAAGTGAATGCCGTAAATTTCGTCGACGCCGTCGAGCGCGCCGTCTCGAATCATCGCCTGCGCGCCGCCCGGCGGAATTTCTTCGGCCGGCTGGAACAGCAGCCGAACCGAGCCGGTCCAAGAGTCGCTCGTCTCCGCCAGCCGTTCCGCGGCGCCGAGCAGCGCGGACGTGTGCCCGTCGTGGCCGCAGGCGTGCATGACGCCCGGCACGGTCGAAGCGTATTCCGTCCGCTTCTGATCTTGGATCGGAAGCGCGTCCATGTCGGCGCGCAGCGCGATGCGCTTGCCCGGTCCCCGGCCGCCGTCCATGTCGGCCACGACGCCGTGCCCGCCGACGCCGGTCCGTACGCTCCATCCCATCCGCCGCAGCTCGCCCGCGACGAAGGCGGCGGTTTCCTTTTCCTCATAAGATACTTCAGGGTGCCGGTGCAGATGGCGCCTCCATGCGATTACCTTGTCCATCGTTTCTTTGCGCGTACCGTTCATGCTCGTCCGTCTCCTTCCGGGGTTCCGATTCCACGTTAGTTCCTATATTAACAGAATTGTGCTTTTCATCGTTCAAATAAGGTTGCGTTCCATGGTTTATTCATAATATCATGAGGTTGTCGCTTTCCGCGACCTTGATGCGTATTAGGTAACAGGAGGAATGCAAGTTGATTATCGACGACAGCGGGTTGAAAGGCCTTCAAGCGGAGCTCGCCGATCTGGACGAATCGTCCGAGAAGCTCGGCTTCGTCCGTTGGCAATGGGAATATTACCGCGCCACGTACGATCTGAAGATCGAAGACCAACCGAACCGGGAAGACTATTTCCTGCGCATTAACACGAGAGCGGTCGAAGGCAAGCTGGAAAATCCGTCCGCCGTGCTCGCCGTGGAGGACGTCTATATCGGACGGGCTTCGTTCCCTCACGGTCTCGATTACGAATCCCCGATTCCGGACGCGATTCTGAAGAGCGCAAAGCAGAAGCTGGCGGCGTTGAAGCAGCTTCTCGCCTAACGGGAGCGACGGATGGAGCGCAGAGGAACGCCTGACTTCTTCTTGCTGCTGATGACCGTCCTTCTCGTCGGCTTCGGGATCGTCATGGTGTTCAGCGCCAGCGGACCCGAAGCCGCGACGCAATACGGAGACGCCCTCTGGTATACGAAGAAGCAGATCATGGCGGCGGCCCTCGGCGCGATTCTGATGCTCGCGTTCATGAACATTCCGTACTTGAAGTGGAAGCGGTTATACCTCCCCTTCTTCATCGGCGTGTTGGGCTTGCTTCTATTCGTGCTGACGCAGCCCGCGGGGGACAAGCCTCGCAGCTGGATCGACCTCGGCGTCATGTCCGTCCAGCCCGCGGAGTTCGCGAAGTTGGCGATTATCGTATACCTCGCGACGATCATCACGCGCAAGGGCGAGAAATTCGAACGGTTCCGCAACGGACTGCTGCCGGTCGCGCTCATGGTCGGCATCGTCGGCGGTCTGATCATGCTTCAGCCCGACTTCGGCTCCACCGTCGTCTTTCTGTTCTGCAGCGCGATCGTCATCGTCGCGGGCGGCGCGAACATGAAACACCTGTTTCTCGGGCTGATCGCGTTGGCCGTCGCCGGAACGTTGTTTTTCGGCGGCCAGCTCCTGAACCGCGGAGACGACGGCTCGGGGCGGGAGTATCAATTCAAGCGGATCGAATGTTATTTGGACCCTTGGCAGGATACGCAGAACTGGTGCTGGCAGCAGGTGCAGGCCGAGATGGCGTTCGGGCACGGCGGCGTCGCGGGCGCGGGCTTCGGGCAGAGCGTGCAGAAGCTGTTCTACTTGCCCGAGGCGCAGAACGACTTCATCTTCGCCATAATCGGCGAGGAGCTCGGTTTTCTGGGCGTGACCTTGTTTTTATTGTTATACCTAGCCTTCCTATGGAGGGGCATTATCGTGTCGCTGCGCTGCTCCGACCCGTTCGGCACTTTGATCGGCATCGGCATCGTCGGCATGTTCGGCATTCAGGCGTTCATCAACATCGGGGGCGTCACGCGCACCATTCCGATGACCGGGATCACGCTGCCGTTCATCTCGGCGGGGGGCTCCTCCCTGCTCGTCAGCCTGATGAGCATGGGCTTGCTCCTAAGCATCTCCCGAGATACCGGCCAGGTCCGCGACAAGTCGTCTTCGTCCAAGCCCGGGGAACGCCGCAAGCCGATGAAGAAAGCGTCGTCCCGCGTGCCGGAGCACGTTCCGATGATTCGATGATAACTCCAACGTACGAAAAGAAAAGCTGCCGGATCGGCAGCTTTTCTCGTTGTCCTCGTATTCGGCCATTCATCGGATCCGGCGATTTATCGTACCCGCATGGGCGGCGGCGCTTCTTCCGGTTCTTCGTCGGGCAATTGGACGCCTTCCACCTTCACGTTCACTTCGACGACCGTAAGGCCCGTCATCGTCTGTACGGCTTCCCGTACGCGCTCCTGGAGCTGCCAGCAAACATCGTGTATGGCGACGCCGTAATGCACGATCACCCTCAGGTCGACCGCCGCTTCCCGTTCGCCGACCTCCACGGATACGCCTCTCTGGGCGTTCTTCCCGGACAATCGCTTCGCCCATCCTTCCGAAATGCCGCCGGACATCGCCGCAATCCCCGGCGTATCGAGCGCGGCCAACCCCGCCACCGTGGCGACGACGTCGTCCGAAATCCGAATGATCCCGTTACCGTCCGTCATGGCAACCCCACCTCTTCCCGTTAGCTGTATTTCCATTGTAAAGGGTTTCCGGGCGGCCTGCAACCGACCTTTACGGAAACAAAAAAACGGCCCCTGTCCGGGACCGATTCGTTACGAGCTCGCGTTTTGGTTAATGGCCAACGCCTCGTACAGCTGCGCCAAATTGCGTTCCAGCTTCGCGAGCAGCTGCTTGCCGTCCGCTTCCTCCAGAAGTCCGGCGCGCACGGCGAAATCGATCTCTCTCGAGAGGCCGTACATCTGCGTGTCCAACACTTCCTCGTACAACGGGCACTTGCGCGTCGCCAAGTTTTCCATCTGTACCTGAATGAGCGTCTCTATCTTATTCGCATCCTCTTGCAGCAACTGCATCGCCTTGTGCGAGAGTTCGAGCAATAAATCCGAAGATGACATGGCCTGATTTCCCCCTACCGGCACCGATGATACTCTAATATTAATTGAAAACGGCGGGACATACAAGTTGGGAAGAGATGCTACTCTTCGAAAAGGCGAAAACGACCGCCTGCCGGGAACGGCCTGCGGTCGTCGATTCTTCGTCGCTTCTTGTCTTACGCCTTAATGCTGAGACCGTGCTTGGCGAATACTTCGATCATCGCCTTCTTCGCGTCCTCTTCGTCGGGACCGTGCACGTGCAGCTCGTAGTCGTTATCCGACACCAACGTCGTGAACAATCCGAGGATGCTCTTCACGTCTATGTACTTGTTATCGAATTGCAGAACGATGGACGATTTAAACTTTCCAGCGGTTTGTGCGATGTCTACGATTGCAGCGTTCTTGTTATTCGTCAACGTCGTCGCCTCCCATAATGTGACAGCTTTCCTTTATCATACTGCCGCCCTGCGCAGGAATCAAGAGGCTTTATTTCAAGCGCTCCGGATTGAGGCCTTCCAGCTCCGGAACTACGAATCGTCCGTCCTTGCGGATCAACCGATCGTCGAACCAAATTTCGCCGCCGCCGTACTCCGGCCGCTGAATCAGCACCAGGTCCCAGTGGATCGAAGAGCGGTTGCCGTTGTCGGCTTCCTCGTACGCTTGGCCCGGGGTGAAGTGGAGGCTCCCGTCGATCTTCTCGTCGAACAGCGTATCCTTCATCGGGTGCTGAATGTACGGGTTGAAGCCGATGCTGAACTCCCCGATATGGCGCGCGCCTTCGTCGTTGTCGAGAATGTCGTTCAGCTTCTTCGTGTCGTTGCTCGTCGCTTCTACGATCTTGCCGTTCTCGAAGCGGAAGAAGATGTTCTCGAACGTAATGCCCGAGTAGACGCTCGGCGTGTTGTATTGAATGGTGCCGTTGACCGAATCGCGAACCGGCGCCGTGTAGAGCTCCCCGTCCGGCAAGTTCTTGTCGCCGACGCACTTCACGTTCGGAATGCCCTTGATGGAGAACGTCAGGTCGGTGCCCGGCGAGACGATGCGAACTTTATCCGTCTTGCTCATCAGCTCGGACAGCGGATCCATCGCCTTCGACATCTTCTCGTAGTCGAGCGTGCAGACGTCGAAGTAGAAATCTTCGAACGCATCCGTGTTCATGCCCGCCTGCTGCGCCATCGCCGGACTCGGGTACCGCATCACGACCCAACGCGTCTTCCGAACCCGCTGATCGAGATGCACCGGCTTGTAATACGTCTTCTCGTACAAACCTAATTGTCCGTCCGGAAGGCCGGACAGCTCGCTCGCGTTCTCCCCGGAACGAATGGCGATATATACGTCCATGTCTTTCATGCGCGCCAGATCGAGCTCCGCCCAATGCTCCAGGTTTTCCTTCGTCATCGACTTCAGCATCGTCCGCTGCACCGCGCGATCCGTCAACTGCACGTACGGATGGCCGCCGGCCGCGTGCACCTCGTCGATCACGCTCTTCAGCAGCTCGCGCTCCGGGCCGATCATCTCGATCAATACCCGCTCGCCCTTCTGCACCCGCGTGGAGTAGTTCACGATCGTCTTCGCAAGTTTTATAATTCTAGGGTCTTTCAAGAGAGGTTCCTCCTTCGGCAGTCGCAAGGCCCGAGGGCCCATACGGCTTCCATTGTAGCATAGCCGTTTTCCCCCTTACAAACCGGAAAGGGAAGCCCCTGAAGCGGACCTCCCCGTCACCCTACGCGGTATTGATTTTTCCCGTTGTGCTTGGCGGAATAGAGCGCCATGTCGGCTTTGTAAAACAGCGTCTCGACGCTCACCTTCTCGTCCGAGCGGCTCCATTCCGCGATGCCGCACGAGACGGTGACGGACGGGTCGGTCTCGCGTTCGACGCGGCTGCGGATGCGCTCCGCCACCCGCTCCGTCTGCTCGAGCGTCAGCTGCGGCAAGTAGATGGCGAGTTCTTCGCCGCCCCATCTCGCCGCGATGTCGGTATCCCGGATGCAGGAGCGCACGATCGCGCTCACTTGCCGTAAGATCTGGTCGCCGATCTGATGGCCGAACGTGTCGTTCACCTGCTTGAAGTTGTCGATGTCGACGACGATCAGCGATCCCCGCGCGTCCTTCTGCTGCATCGAGTGCACTTGTTCGTCCAAATAACGGCGCGCGTAAAGTCCCGTCAAGTTATCGGTGATCACCATCCGGTTCAGCTCGGCGTGCAGCTGCGCCTTCATGATCGCGAGTCCGATATGCCCGGCCAGGAGCAGCAACAGTTTATAATTTTCGTACGTGAAATAATTCGGTTCCGCATGCGTCACGAGCACCGCCCCGACGACTTCCTCGTTTACGAGGATCGGGGAGGCGATCAGCGAGCGCGACCCCGTCGAGTTCATCAGCTTCGATTCGATGCGCGCGTTATGCGAGTAATCGGACACGATGACCGGTTCCTTCGTGCGATGCAGCAAACCGACGAAGCCGTAATCGATCTCGAACGTATCGCTGAGCATCTCGCTCAGGTTCGTCGCCTGCACGACGAAGGCGCCCTCCTTGCGGTCGAGCTCCAGGATGCATGCGAAGTCGGCTTGGAAGACGTCGATCAGTTCCTTGCAGGCGTATTGGAAGATGTCCGACACCCTGAGGCTCTGATTGAGGCGCTTCGTGATTTCGTTAATCAGGCGCAGCTCCGTCACGAGCAGATTCGACTGCTCGTACAGCCTGGCGTTCTCGAACGCCGCGCCCGCCGTCTCTCCGATGCCGACCAACAAGTCGATGTCCGGCCGGTCGAGCGGCTTCGAGTCCGCCCTTACCTCCAGAACGCCGTAGACGCCTTGCTTTCCGATGAGCGGCACCGCCGCCGCGAACGTCGGGATTCCGCGCTCGTCCGCATCGCCGGCCGGGTAGCCGAGGACGGGCTTGCCCTCCATGAACGCCCGCGTGCACAGATCGTTCCCGTCATGCCGGAAGACGAGCGGCAGGATCGGAATATCGGAAGGCGTCGTGTCTTGAGACATATATACTTGAGAGACGGCGAACGGGAAGTGCCCTTGGAGCGACGACACGATATGCTTTAATACGCCGTCCGTCGTCTGCTGCAGAAACAACGTGCGGCTTAAATCGAACATGGATCGATAGAAACTCTCGCTTCCTCCCATCCGCCTTGCCTCCTCGCCTTGCCGATAAGAACCTTCGCAGCCTTTATCTCTTTCTCTCAATATTGTACTATATTTTCGCGACGGGTTACATAGAACGAGTCCGAAAAACCGATTTTTCGCCTGACTTGTATTTCCCTTGACATCATCGATTCTATTCACGTAGAATATATAGTCGAGTACGTAAATCGGACCCCTTCGCGGTACCCTTTCCTGAACGCCTTACCGAGCCAGCGGCTGAACTCGCTCGATAAGCGCATTTCGCGCGCGCGTGCAGGCGCTAAGTGCCGGAACGATTGCGGAAGCCTATATGAACAATCAAGGTTTCTAACCCCAATAATTTTCCAAGACAAAGGAGCAACACGAACTATGGCACGTTATACAGGCCCCAAGTTTAAATTGAGCCGCCGCCTCGGCATTTCCCTTAGCGGAACAGGCAAAGAATTGAAGCGTCCGTTCCCTCCGGGACAACACGGTCCGGGACAACGGAAGAAAGTCAGCGGCTACGGCGTTCAATTGATGGAGAAGCAGAAGCTCCGCCACATGTACGGCTTGAACGAGAAGCAATTCGCGAACTTGTTCGAGAAAGCTTCCAAGATGGCAGGCATCACAGGCGAAAACTTCATGATTCTTCTCGAGAGCCGCCTGGACAACCTCGTGTACCGTCTCGGCTTCGCGAACTCCCGCGCGGGCGCTCGCCAGCTCGTCTCCCACGGTCACGTTACGGTGAACGGCAAGAAAGTCGACGTAGCTTCCTACCTCGTGCAGACGGGCGACG
Source organism: Paenibacillus antri (assembly GCF_005765165.1). Classification (NCBI taxonomy): domain Bacteria; kingdom Bacillati; phylum Bacillota; class Bacilli; order Caryophanales; family Paenibacillaceae; genus Paenibacillus; species Paenibacillus antri. The sequence goes on from NZ_VCIW01000018.1 coordinate 158,503, forward strand.
TCATCGGCCTTCGCGAGAGAAGCCGCAGCCTCTCTTCCGTGAAGGAAGCGATCGCGAACCGCAACTTCTTGCCGAACTACCTCGAATTCAACGATGCGGCTGTCGAAGGCAAATTCGCCCGCATTCCGGAGCGTTCCGAGCTTCCGCAAGAAATCGACGAGAAGCAAATCGTCGAGTTCTACAGCCGTTAATTTTCGAAAACCGGCCCCGCCGTCGCGGGCGCCGGTTTTTTTTCTGCGCTCGCCCCTCCTCCCCGCCGCATCCGTCCTCGTCGATTCTTCCGCTTCTTCCCCCTATGTTTGAAAATGCCCCGCCGTCCTAGGTCCGTTCGCCCCTTTCAATCCCGCGATCCTATGGTATTTTAGAAGTGTCCGGTCGACAAGCCGGATGCGAACGGTGACCAATCCTGCCGTACTATGTTATAATGTGGGTGGAATTTGGGGAGGTACAATACATATGTCCGATACGAACGAGAAGTTTCCGGGGGCCGAACAAGCCGAGCCGGCGACGCCCAAGAAGAAGCGCAAGCGAATGCCCGTCGCGGCGAGAGTCGCCCTCTCCGCCGTCAAGTGGACGTTCCTGCTCGGCGTCGTAGGCGCCGTCACCGCCGGAGCGGCCGTCACCGGTTACGTCTCCGCCCTGGTGCGCGACGACGAGGTCCGCAGCCGGGAGACGATCCTCGAAGAGATGCAGCATAACTCCGAAACCGGATTCGTCTATTTCCGCGACGGAACGATCATCGGCCAGCTTCGCACGGAGGAAGACCGTCGATTGATCGAATACGAGGATATCCCTCAGATCGTGGAAGACGCCGTGCTCGCGACCGAGGACGAGGATTTCTACAACCATATCGGCGTCGACTTCATGAGCCTCGCCCGCGCGGTGAAGGAGAAGGTGCTGAACGAAGAAGTGCAGACCGGCGGCAGCACGATCACGCAGCAGGTCGCGCGCCGCGTGTTCCTGAACTTGGACCGTACCGACAGCCGGAAGTTCAAAGAAATTTTCCTCGCGCTGCGGCTCGAGCGGTTCATGACGAAGGAAGACATCTTGGCCGCCTATTTGAACAAGATTCCGTTCGGCAACGGAGCCTCCGGGTACCAGGTGTACGGAATCAAGGCGGCCGCCACCGGCATTTTCGATAAAGACCTCGACGACTTGAACATCGCGCAAGCCGCTTACTTGGCCGGTCTGCCGCAATCGCCTTCGACGTATTCCGCGTTTACCGGGAAGGGCGAATTCGACGAAGAAGGCTTTAAGGAAGCGAGAGAGCGTCAAGAGCTCGTGCTGCATCATATGAAGCGGACCGGCAAAATCACGGACGCGCAGTACGAAGAAGCGCTCGCTTTCGACATCAAGGCCAGCCTCGCGAAGCCGAAGAAGAAAGCTTATTCCACATACCCGTATTTGATGCTGGAAGCCGAGCGCCAAGCCGCCGAGACGCTGCTTCGCCAGAGCAATCCGGAGCTCGGTCCGGAAGACATGCGAAAGCCCGAATATCAGGAAGCTCTGAAGGACGCGCGGGAGATGCTGCTGCGCGGCGGGTATAAGATCTACACGACGATCGACAAGACGGTGTACGAAGCGATGCACCGCGTCTCGGAAAATCCGGAGATGTTCACCAAGGATCACGAGAAGAAGGGCGTCGAACAAGTCGGGGGCATTCTGCTCGACAACGACACCGGCGCCATTCTCGGCATGATCGAAGGACGCGACTTCTACTTGGAGCAGCTCAACCATGCGACGCAGATGCAGCGCCAGCCGGGCTCCGCGATGAAGCCGATCGCCGCCTACTTGCCGGCGATCGAGTCGGGCGCCATTCAACCGGCGTCCATTATCGACGACGTGCCGCTCATTTTGCCGGACGGCCAGAAGGGCGTGCACATCCCGAAAAATCACGACGGCCGCTACCACGGGCTGCTGACCGCTCGGGAAGCGTTGAACCAATCGTGGAACATTCCCGCGATCAAGCTGTTCCTCTATGACGTCACGATCGATAAGGCGTGGGAATTCGCGAAGAAGCTCGGCATCTCCTCGCTGACCGAGAGCGACTACCATGCAAGCACCGGCGTCATCGGCGGCCTGCAGTACGGCGTGTCGGTCGAGGAGCTGACGAACGCCTACTCGACGATCGCCAACAAGGGGCTGTACGCCGACGCGTATTTCGTCGAGAAGATCACCGACTCGGCCGATAACGTCGTCTACAAGCATGAACCGAAACCGGAGCGCGTCTTCTCGGAACAGACCGCTTATCTGATGACGGATATGATGCGAACGGTCATCACGAACGGGACGGCGTCGAGAGTCAAGAGCCGGTTCGAGCATGAAGACAAGGTGCCGATCGTCGGGAAGACGGGAACGACGTCGGACAACTACGACCTCTGGTTCGTAGGATACTCCCCCGACGTCACGCTCGGGATCTGGATCGGATACGATCAGCCTTCTACGTTGACGGAAGCGAATCGCGCGAAATACGTATGGGCGGACGTCATGAACGAGCTGGTCGCTTCGAAGTCGGACCTGTTCCAAACCGAGGCGTTCGAGAAGCCCGAAGGCATCGTCTCGAAGACGGTATCCCGCGTATCGGGCTTGCTTCCGAGCGAGCTTGTGACGCAGGAGAAATTGACCGTGACCGACATCTTCAACCGGGAGTATATCCCGACGAAGCAAGACGACGTGCTGGGCCTCGCCGACGTCGTGCTCGTGGACGGGAAGGCGTATACGCCGCAGCCCGGAACGCCGGCCGATATGGTCAAGAAGATGCGCGTCGTGCGCCGCGAGGAGCCGATCGGCGATCTGCTCAAGCGGATCGAAGAAGCGCTCGCGAAGCTGCCGGAGAAGAGCCGCCGGCCGATCGAATCGTACCGTCCGACGGACGGCTACGGCGACGCTCCGAGCGAGGTCGATCCTCGCTCGGAGAACGGTTTGCCGCCGGCGGCGCCTCCATGGGTAAAGCTGACGAAGACGGACAAGGGCGCGCAAGTGCAATTCGGCGCCAGCTATAACGGCGACGTCGCCGGATACCGCGTCTTCCGTTCCGTCGACGGCGGTCCGTTCCAGCCGCTTCCGGAGAAGACGATTCGCACCGGAGAGACGCTCAGCTTCGTCGATCAGACGAGCGCGGACCGCATCTACGGATACTACATCGTATCCGTCGACATCGCCGGGCGCGTCTCCGAGCCGAGCGAGGTCGTCTACACGGGCGATCCGTTCCCGCTGTCGCTCGGGGAAGGCGATGGCGCACCGCTCGAGCCGCTCCCCGGCGACGAGGCGGCCGACGCGCCGAAGGCGCCGGGCAAGCCGTCCGCGAAGACGCGGGACTTGGGCGTTCGTCTCGAGTGGACGCCCAGCGCCGCGGCGGATCAGGTCGACGAGTATCGCATCTACTACGCGCCCGAGGAAGGCGGACCATATAACCAGATCGGCGTCTCCGGCAGCGCGGAATTCGAATTCCTGTCGCTGACGACTGCCGGGTGGTACCGAGTGACGGCCGCGAACTCGGCCGGAGAGTCCCCTCCCTCCGCCGCGGTGCAATTCAAACCGTAATCCAACGAAGAAGAGGCTGTCCCAAAAGTGGGTAAAATCCATTTACGGGTAGCCATCCCCCTATGAAAAACTTGAAAACGGTCGGTCAGGATGGTCTATTCCTGATCGACCGTTTTCACTTTTTGGCTTATTGCTGTTCGCTTAAGGAGGTTACGGACGAGTGAAAGCCACCCGACCTCCAAGCTCTCTTTTGGCAAGCTTCGAAGATTCCAATTGGGTTTAATGACGACAGGCGGCTCATTCGGTTTTACAGAAGCGCGAGGGGAGCGGGGTATGGGTGGAGGATTTTACGTCTGCCTCTTGAACGTCGTGTTGTACCCTTCTAATCTCATCTAAAGAACACGACGTTCAGTGGCGGCCGGAACCCGTACCCCCTCCCGCTAAGAGCATGATTGTAAAAAGAAGGAGCCGCCCCTAAGTCATTTTACGACTTTTGGGACAGCCCCTTTCAATTCACGATCGTTTCCGATTCGTTACATGACGCCGAGCATCCGTTCCACGATCGCCGCCGACCGCTCCGCCGCCAGCTTCGTGAATTCGGGGAAATTCACGTGGGCCGAGCCGTCCGCTTTATCCGACATCGATCGAAGCACGACGAATGGCGTGCCGTTCATTCGACATACTTGCGCGACCGCCGCTCCCTCCATCTCGACGCATGCGCCTTGATGCTCGCGATACAGTCCCGCGACGACGTCTCGATTCGCGACGAATTGGTCGCCGGACAGAATGCGTCCCGTGCGCGTCAGGCCGGGATACAAGCTCTCTCCGGCCGCGACCGCCGCTTCGACGAGCGTCGGGTCCGCCGGAAACACCGACTCCCCTGCGTACGGGATGACGCCCTTCTCGAAGCCGAGCGGCGTCACGTCCATATCGTGCTGCAACAAATCGGTGGACACGACGATGTCGCCGATATTCAGCTCCGGATGAACCGCGCCGGCCACTCCCGTAAACACGATCGCCTCGACGCCGAAGCCGTCGATTAAGAGCTGCGTGCAGACGGCGGCGTTCACCTTGCCGACCCCGCACTTGCACACGATGACGCGCTTGCCGTTCCATTCGCCTTCTCGGAAGCGGATGCCCGCCTTCACCGTCTCGACGTTCCCGTCCATGCGGAGCAAGAAGCGTTCCACCTCTTCGTCCATCGCGCCGATAATGCCTAATGTCTTATAGTCCACTTGTATATGTCCTCCTGGGCAAAAAAATAGGGCTCATTAGATATGAGCCACAGATTTACGCATAATCGTCTCGTGAGGCAAGACGACGACCGGGTTGGATACCGGCTCTTTCTTCATCAGCTTCGTCAACAACCGCATCGATACGGCGCCGATGTCGTACATCGGCTGCGCCACCGTGGACAGCTGCGGACGCACCATGGAAGCCATCCGGACGTTATCGACGGAGATGACCGCCATATCCTCCGGCACGCGGAGACCCGCGTCTTGAATCGCGTGAATGGCGCCGATCGCCATCTCGTCGGTCGCCGCGAAGATCGCCGTCGGCCGATCCGGCAGTTGGAGGAAATACTCCATCGTATCGAGCCCCGCTTCATAGCGGTAGTTGCCGACGCGAACGTGCGATTCCCGGAACGGGATGCCCGCTTCTTCGATCGCGCGCTTATACCCTTGATAACGCGCGAAGCCGTTCGACGGATCCTGCAAGCTGCCGCTGATCATGCCGATATTGCGATGGCCGTGCTCGATCAATACCTTCACGGCGTCGTAAGCGGCCGCTTCGTGATCGATGTCGACGGACGGAATGACGCGGTTCGCGTCGGTCGTCGCGCACAACACGATCGGTACCGACGTCCGGAACGCTTCGATATGCTCGTCCGTCACGACGCCGCCCATGAACAGCAGCCCGTCGACCTGTTTCTCCAACAGCGTGTTGATCACGCGGATTTCCTTGTCCTTCTTCTTGTCGGAGTTGCAGAGAATCATATTGTAGTGATACATGTTCGCGATATCTTCGATGCCGCGTACGACCTCGGAATACATCGTGTTCGAAATATCGGGAATCACGACGCCGACCGTCGTCGTCTTCTTGCTGGCCAATCCGCGGGCTACCGCATTCGGCCGGTACCCCAGCCTCTCGATCGCTTCGAACACTTTCTTCCGGGTTTGCGGCTTGACGTTCGGGTTGTTGTTCACAACGCGCGAGACCGTCGCCATCGACACCCCGGCTTCCCGAGCCACGTCGTAAATTGTCACTGTCACGAGCATTCTCTCCAATAATGAATATTTGTAGATATGAACAGCGGGTAGTAGACTATTCCTCGGTAACACGGAAACTCGAGATCCATTCAAACTGTAAATGGATATAATAAAATATGATACGACAATTTTTTACTTTACGCAACGATAGCGGCCGAAAGGCCCCGGAAAACAAAAAAACCTCCGAAGAGGTTTGGGGGAAATCGACGGGAAACGACCTACGTGGGGATGCTGGCCTTCGCGATTTGCGAGAGGCGGTCTTGAATTTCCTCCGACCACGGTTCGTCGCCGAGCGATTGCGCCAGAAGCATCAAGTCCAACAGTTGATTGACGCGTTCCTTCACGATTTGTTCCACCGGAACGTTCGCTCGTTCTCTCTTTGTCGCTTCGTGAAGCAGAAACGCCAGTTCATTCGACTCGTTAAAGCGAATATGTTGTTTTTCGGGATTACGGCCGAGTCGTCGAATCAACGAACTCAGCTCCTGTTTTACGTCCTGCAGCACTTCGCTGCGTTCGCAGCCGCCGCAAGAGTAAATCGGAACGTTCTCGATTTTCACTTTGTTCGAGAAGATGACCGTTCGCAGCCGAATGGACATCGTCTGTCCGCAGACGCAATATTTCTCCAATCCGAGCCCTCCTAAGAGCCATGGCAAACTCGCTCACGCTTTCGTGCCTCTTTACGTATTCGAGGAACGTCGCGCAACTCCTTCCGCCTCGCTCTTAGAAGTTCTTGGAATCGTTGCCCGCGCCGGATTACCGTTCCGCCAACGCGTCGCAGAACGCCTTGGCGTACGGCGGAAGATCCGGCGGACGGCGGCTCGAGACGATGTGCCCGTCGACGACGACGGCCTCGTCGCGCCAGATCGCTCCCGCGTTCTCCATATCGTCGCGGATGCCCGGCGTCGAGGTGACGTTCCGCCCGTTCAAAATTTTCGCGGAGACGAGCACCCAGCCCGCGTGGCAGATTTGACCGATCGGCCGCTTCAGTTCGTCCATCCGGCGCACCATCGCGAGCACTTCCGGATACCGGCGCAGCTTGTCGGGCGCCCAGCCGCCCGGCACTAACAGCCCGGCGAACTCGTCGATGTTCACGTCGTCGAACGCAACGTCGGACGTCGCGGGCACGCCGTATTTCCCGGTGTAGGCGAAGCCCTTCTTCGCGCCGGCCACGACGACCTCCGCCCCTTCCTCCCGAACGCGATAGATCGGGTACCACAACTCTAAATCCTCGAATTCCTCGTCTACGAGGCTAAGCACCTTTTTCCCGGATAACCGCATGATTTTTCTTCCTTTCCATTTCGAAAATGATCCCGCGCCTACGTCGCGCAACCGCAACCCATGCCGAGCCGTTCGAGCGCCTCTCGGATGTCTCGGCTCGTCTTGAGCTTCGACAGCTCGGCCCAGTGCGCCGCGGAACGGGCGGCGGACGCCTTCAGCAGCTCGCTCTTGAGCGGCAGCATCAAGCCCGACGCCATGCTCAGCTCTCTTACGCCTAACCCGAGCCAAATCGGCAGCGCGAGCGGATCGCCGGCCATCTCGCCGCAGACGCTGACGCCGATGCCCGCGTGCTGCGCCGCGGCGACCGTCGTCTGGATCATCCGGATGACGGCCGGGTGGAACGGATCGTACAACGATGCGACATGCTCGTTCAGACGGTCCGCCGCAAGAATGTACTGCGTCAGATCGTTCGTGCCGATGCTGAAGAAGTCGACCTCGGAAGCGAGCAGATCGGCGACGATCGCGGCGGCCGGCACCTCGACCATCATGCCCACGCGCATATGCTCGTCGTACGGCTGCCGCTCCGCGCGCAGCTCCGCCTTCGCTTCGTCGAAGATGCGTTTGGCCGCGCGGAATTGTTCGACCGACTGAATCATCGGGAACATGACGCGGACGGTGCCGCAGGCGCCCGCGCGGAGAATGGCCCGCAGCTGCGTCTTGAACGTGTGCGGCTGCGCCAGCGAAATCCGAATCGACCGGAAGCCCAGCACCGGATTCTCTTCTTCCGGAACGTTCGCGTATTCCAGCTGCTTGTCGCCCCCGACGTCGAGCGTCCGGATCGTCAGCGGTTTGCCTTCCAGCAAGGAGGCGGCTTGGCAATAAATCTCGTATTGCTCCTGCTCCGTCGGATACGTCTCCCGGTCCATGTAGATGAACTCGGTCCGGAACAACCCGACGCCTTCCGCGCCGCCCTCGAGCGCCGCCTCGAGATCGCGCAGCGACGCGATGTTGGCGAACAGCGACATGCGAAGGCCGTCCGTCGTCACGGTCGGCAGCGTCGCAAGCGACTGCAGGCGCTCCAGCACGCGAACCTCGCTCTCGCGCAGCTCCGAATACCGCTGGATTTCGGCATCCGGCGGATTGACGAGCACGATGCCCGCTTTGCCGTCGATCACGAGGACGTCGCCCGTCTGAATCGGCTCGACCAGCTTGCCCTCCAGCCCGAGGACGAGCGGAATGTTGAGCGCCCGCGCCATGATCGCGGTATGGGACGTGCTGCCCCCCGCCATCGTCACGATGCCGAGCACGTGATTCGGATTCAGGTGAACGAGCTGGGACGGCGACACTTCCTTCGCGACGAGGATGAACGGCTTGTTGTCCGTCGGCAGCTTCACGTCCGGCGTGCCGATCAAGTGCTTCAGGAGACGATTGCCGACGTCCTTGATGTCGAGCGCGCGCTCCTTCATATATTGATCGTCGAGCAGATCGAACATGTTGACGAATTTGTCGATGACTTCTTTCACCGCCACCTCCGCCGCCTTGTATTGCCGCTGGATGATGCCTTGGATCTCGTTCATGAAGACGGGATCGTCCAGTATGGCCAGGTGCGCGTCGAAGATGTTCGATTCCTGCTCGCCGATGTAACCCGAGATTTCCTGTTTGATCGACGTGATTTCTTGCTTGGAGTGGCGAATGCCCTCGTACAGCCGTTCGAATTCGGCCGCGAGATCGGTGACGTCCTTCTTGTTTTCGGGAACGTCCCACTCCCAATGCGGCAGAACGAAAGCTTTGCCGATCGCGATGCCGGACGAGGCACCCGTGCCCTGTAGGTTACGCGCGGTTGACATCGGACGGATCCTCCTTTAGCGTGACTGACATGACCGAAGCCTGACCCTTGCGAACGGCCTTGAACGGAGCGTAGCTCCACGACTTGACCCGCGCCGGATTCGTGACGACCATCGGCGTCGCGATCGACTTCGCGTGCTTGCGCAGCTTCGTCAGATCGAACGTGATCAGCAGCTGCCCCGGCTGCACCGTTTCGCCCTCGGTAACATGCGCCTCGAACGGTTCGTTCGGCACCTGCGACGAATCGATGCCGATATGGAGCAGCACTTCAAGCCCTTCCGCGGTGACGATGCCGATCGCGTGGGCCGTCGGGAACAGGGTGGATATCTTCCCGGCCACCGGCGCGACGAGCTCTCCGCGTTCCGGCAGGAAGGCGGCCCCGTCGCCGACGATCTTCCCGGCGAACACCGGATCGGGCACGTCCTCGAGCGGAATCATGCGTCCCGCGACCGGCGAGCGGAACGGGACGACGCGCGGATCCTTGCGGATCGTCTTCATGATTTCCTCGCGGATGAGCTCGGAGAACGTGCCGAAGACGACCTGCACGTTCCCTCCGCCGAGGGTGATGACGCCCGCCGCGCCGAGATGTCGCAGCGCTCCGACGTCCATCTCCCGATCGTTCGCGAGCGTTAAGCGCAGCCTCGTGATGCACGCCTCGATGCGGACGACGTTCTCCTTACCCCCGAGCGCCTGCAGGATGAGCGGCGCTCGGTACGGGATGTCCCCCGCCCAATCGTCCAGCGCCGATCCTTCTTCCCGGCCAGGAGTCGGAATCTGGAACCGGCGAATCGCCCAACGGAACAACAAATAATAACAGACCCCGTACGCGAGACCGATCGGCAGCAGCATCCAACTGTTCGTCGCGAGGTGGTTGTTAAGCAGGAAGTCGATCGCCCCGGCGGAGAAGGCGAAGCCGTGATGAATGTCGAGCGCGTACGTGATCCACATCGACAACCCGGACAGGATCGCGTGGATGACGAACAAATACGGCGCGACGAACAAGAACGCGAATTCGATCGGCTCCGTCACTCCGGTCAGGAACGAAGACAGCGCCGCGGTCAGGAACGTCGCCTTCACCTTGGGCTTCAAGTCTTCTCTCGCTTCATGGATGATCGCGAAAGCGATTGCAGGCAAAGCGAACATCATCGTCGGGTACAAGCCTGCCATAAAGATGCCGGCGGTCGGGTCTCCGGCGAAGAAGCGCGGCAGGTCGCCGTTCACGATGCTGCCGTCCAAGCGCTCGTACGTGCCGGTCTGGAACCATACGACGTTGTTCAAGATGTAATGCAAGCCCGACGGCACGAGCAATCGATGCATCATGCCGTAGAGGAACGCGCCGAAGCCGCCCATTCCGAGCAGCAAGCCGCTCAGCTCGCGAAGCCCCGTCTGAACGTAAGGACCGATCTGCACGACCAGCACCGAAAACAAGAACGAGGCGAAGCACATGATCAGCAGCACGAACCTCGGCCCGCCGAAAAATTGAATGTATTCCGGAAACCGAATTTCTTTGAATCGATGATATAACAACGCCGCCATAATGCCGATGACGATGCCGCTCGTGACGCCGAGCTCGAAGCCGGCCGGGATGAAAAATTGCGTCACCCGGTCGTATACGAAGTAGCCGACCAACGCCGACATGCCGGCGATGCCGGCGCTCTCCGATAAGCCGAGGGCGACCCCGACCGCGAAAATGTAAGGCAAATATGTAAAGACGGTCATGCCCGCGTATCTGAACAGATCGCTTAACTGATCGAACCCGACCGCTTCCCAAGGGATCGCGCCGAGCCGCAGCAGGATCGCGGCCGCGGGCAAGGCGATCATCGGCATCATCAGCGATCGGCCGAATTGCTGCAATATCCCCATCCAATTCACGCTCGGTCCGTCCCCCTTTCGTCTATTCGTAATGGTAATGAACCGCTTGTCTTTTGTCAAAGAGAAAAACGGCGGACGTCACCGTCCGCCGTTCGTCTTGTTGCCGGTATTAGAAATTGCGGTAAGGAGAGAAATTGCTTTGGTTTTGCATGATTTGGTTCGTCGGCGTGTTGACGTTGTACGTGCCTTGTACGCCGCTCAACGTGTTGATGCCTTGCGAACGACCCGTCGCGTACGTGCTTGCGCGCAAGGAATCTTCGCGCAAAGCCGCGTCATGGTCCGGACGGTTGCCGACGTAATTTTGCGTGTGGTAGCTGTTCGTTCCTTGGAAGCTCGACTGCATGCTTGGCTGGAACGAAGTCATCGAGCCGAAGCTTTGGCCTTGGTTCGATGCAAAGGAGCTCGGGGACTGGCTGTCTTCACGGAAGCTTCGATCGTGGTTCGGCTGGTTCCCTACATAGCTCGACGCGTGATAGCTGCCCGTCTGCATGCTCGGGGACTGGCTGTCCTCGCGGAAGCTTCGGTCGTGGTTCGGCTGGTTCCCCGCGTAGCTGGACGTGTGATAGCTCGAACCCCCGAATTGCGTCGTCTGTTGCGGTTGGTAGAACGACTGGACGGCGCCCGTCGGTTGGAACGTCTTCTGCAAGCCGCGGTATTGCGACTGCACTTGTTGGCCGAAACCTTGTTGCTGACCGAAGGATGGTTGCTGACTGAAAGATTGTTGCTGGCCGAAAGATGGTTGCTGACCGAAAGATGGTTGCTGACCGAAAGATGGTTGCCCGAAGGAAGGTTGGAACGATTGATTGAACACGATCGAATTTCCTCCTTAGAAAGTAAGAGTGGTCCCCCGAGGGCGCGCCGAGACGACGCTTCCTTGGAAGCCTCTAATATTGTGTCTAAGGAGCGGAGAAATTATGAATTCGCCGGGACGATCATTTTCGATTCGGGCGCAGCACCGCGTCTTCTACTTTAATGCATCGATCCATGATGACGGTCATGCCGCTTTCCGACGCGATGCGCGCCGCTTCCTCGCTGGCGATGCCGAGCTGCAGCCACAGCGTCTTCGCGCCGACGGCGGCAGCCTCTTCCGCGATCGGCGGCGTATGCTCCGCCCGGCGGAAGACGTTGACGATGTCGATCGATTCCGGGATGTCCTTGAGTGACGCGTATCCCTTTTGGCCGAGTACGTCTTCTCCCTTCGGATTGACGGGGATGATCCGGTACCCGCGATGCAGCATCGCCTCCGACACTTCGTACGCCGGTCGGTCGGGGTTGTTGGTCAACCCGACGACGGCGATTGCGCCCGCTTGCTCGAGAATCGTCTTGATTCGGTCTCTGCTCGGATGTTCGTACGCCATATAGGTTCGGCCTCCTTCTTATTCCATGCGAATATCGGCGCCCAGCGCTTTCAGGTGATCGAAAAATTGCGGATACGACTTCGCGACGTGATGCGCGTCTCGAATGACGAGACCTTCGCTCGATCGCAGGCCGACGACGGACAACGCCATAATGACGCGATGGTCGTAATGCGCGTCGATGACGACGCCGCCCTTCACGCCTTCCGGCTTGCCGTGCACGATAATTTCGTCGCGCTTCTCCTCGACGTTCGCGCCCGCTTTCCGCAGCTCCGTTAAGTAGTCTGTAATCCGGTCGCATTCTTTATAACGCAAGTTTTCCACGTTGTAGAACCGGGACGTGCCTTCGGCGAAGACGGACGCGGCCACGCACGCCAGAACGGCGTCGGTGAATTCGTCTCCGTCGAACTCCACCGCCCGCAGCTTGCCGTTGCCCTGTACCCGAACGATGCCGTTCTCGTGCGTCAGCGGCGTTCCCATCGCGCGGATGACGTCCACCGCCTTGCGTTCGCCTTGCTTGCTGTTCTCCAGCAGTCGATGCACCGTCACGTCCGAATTCGTCACCGCGGCCGCCGCGAGGATCGCCGCCGAGCCGGGGTAGTCGCCTTGCACCGAGTATTCGCCGACGCGATACGCTTGGTTCCCAGGCACGCGATAGAACATCAAGTCGTCGCTCGCTTCGATCTCGATGCCGGCGTCGCGCAGCACCTCCAACGTCTGGCCGACGACGATCTTCGACTTCAGGTCGTGTTGCACGCGAATTTCGCTGTCTTCTTTCAGCAGCGGCGTAAGGAACAACAGCGAGCTAAGGAACTGCGAAGAGACGCTGCCGGACACCTCGATCGCGCCGCCCTTCGGCTGCCCGCCGTACACCGTGATCGGCAGCTTGCCTTCGTTATGATCGATGCGGACGTTCATCGTCTGCAGCGCGGCGATCAAGTCGTCGTGCGGCCGCTTGCCTAGCGAATCGGGGTACGTGTTGACGAAGGTGACCTCCGGAAGCAACGAAGCTACCGACAGAAGGAAGCGCAATACGGCGCCCGCGTTGCCGACGTTCAGCTCCTTGACCGGCTTCGGATGGTTGCCGAAGCCGTGCACCGTCATCTCGACGTCCGTCTCGGTCAAGCCGGCCCCGAGGTCCTTGAGGCAGCGCCGCAGCGCGTCGCTGTCTTCGCTGTGCGCAGGGTATTTGATGCGGCTGACGCCGTCGGCGAGCGCGGCGACGAGCATATAACGAGTCGTGTAATTTTTGGAAGATAACGCTTGAAGTTCCCCTTGCAAACGGGCAGTAGGTTTAACGATGGCATCCATATTGAATGTCTCCTCTCTTCTATGAACGAGCAAGGCGCGAACGCGAATAATTACTGGTATCTAACAGCCTATGTCCGCTACGGCGCGAGCGCCGTTCCGGCACCGGCCGCCGCGATCGACGTCGCAACGGAGAGCGCGATGTATGCCGCCGACCGGCGTCGCCTCCCCGCGCGCGACAGCGTCGCGGCTTCCACGGCGAACGTCGAATACGTCGTAAAACCGCCGAGAAGGCCCGCGCCTAGCCCTGCCGCAACGACGGGATTCGCGACGCCGCCGCCGGCCATCCACCCGAGAAGGAACGAACCGGCGACGTTGACGGCGAGCGTCGCGTAGGGAAGCCGGTGCGACGCGCGGTTCCGGCGAAGGGCGGCGGCCCGCAGCGCGGCGCCGACCGCCCCGCCGGCCGCGACGGCGGCGAGGATGAGGACGCTCAAGACGCGCCTCCCGCCCGAAGGCCGGCGTTCGCGAGCAGCGGTCCGGCGCAAGCGCTCGCCGCGACATACGCCGCCGCGGCGACGGATCGGCCGTCCGCCAGCAGCGTCCACGCCTCCAAGCCGAAGGCGGACATCGTCGTGAAGGCGCCGAGAAAGCCCGCGGCGGCACCATGGTAGACGGCGGACGACTTGTCCTTCGCCGAGAAGCGACCGGCCATCCACCCGAGCGCATAGGCGCCTAAAAGATTCACGGCCAAGGTCGCGTACGGAAATCCGCCGGCCGCCGCGGGAGCCAGCCATGCGCCGAGCCCCCAGCGGGAGACGGCCCCCGCCGCTCCGCCCGCGGCAATCCAACCGTATCGCATGGCAGCACCTCCGAGTTGACTTCGAATCCAAGGCCGACGTAAGATGAGGGCAGACTTCACAATCTACATTGACGACCGAAAGGAGCGCTATCAATGAGCGCTATGCGCACGATCGACCCCGAACAGTTGGCGACTCGGCTCGACGCGGGCGAGACGGTATGCATCATCGACGTCCGCGAAGACGAGGAAGTGGCCGCAGGCATGATCCCGGGAGCCCGACACATCCCGATGGGCACGATCCCGGATCGGCTCGCGGACATTCCCCGCGACGGCGAAGTCGTCCTCGTCTGCCGCAGCGGCGCCCGCAGCGGGCGCGTCCACGAGTATCTTGCCGCCCAAGGGTATGCCAACCTGGTTAATATGAACGGCGGCATGATGGCTTGGGAGCGCCGTTGACGGCTACGCCCGGCGCGACAAGCCCGTCCGCTCGATAATGCTCTCCACCGTCTCCCTTACGTTGCTGCGCGACGTATCGACGACGAGGTGGGCGAAATCGTACGCGTTCTTCCGCTCCTCGAGGAGCCGATGAACGCGTTCTTCTTTATCCCCCGCGAGCAGCGGTCGATTCGCGTCGCCCCGAAGCCGCGCCAGCAAAACGTCCGGCGGGGCGGTCAGGGCGACGACGAAGCCGCCCTCGAGCATCGTCTCTCGGTTCGCTTGCCGGAGCACGGCGCCGCCGCCCGTCGAGACGACCTGGCGCGAGCCGGTCAGGACGCTCTTCAGCACCGCTGACTCCGCGTCGCGGAAATACGCTTCTCCTTCTTCCTCGAACAGCTGCGGGATCGACCGGCCCTCCCGTTCGACGACGGTAGCGTCGGTGTCGACGAACCGCCATCCGAGACGTTCCGCGAGCGCCGAACCGACCGTCGATTTCCCCGTTCCCATAAAGCCGATCATCACGATGTTCCGGTTGCTTCCGTTCAATGGTCGTTCCCCGTCCCCAGTTTTTTCACATCATACCATAGCGCGCGCGGACCGAACAGCCCGAAAAAAGAAGCCTCCCGCCCGCGGCTCGCGGTCGGAAGGCTCGGGGTGCGCGGCTTACTGCATCCACTCGAAGTGGAACGTCCCTTCTTTGTCCACGCGCTCGAACGTGTGCGCGCCGAAGTAGTCGCGCTGCGCCTGCAGCAGGTTCGCCGGCAGCCGCTCCGTCCGGTACGAATCGTAGTACGCCAGCGCCGACGAGAACGACGGCGT